>CAZOCA010000108.1:0-8112 GCA_964578105.1 uncultured Pararhizobium sp. | reverse complement strand
TTTCATCTTCATACAGAGAGAGCAGCAATCGGCATTCCTCGATCGAAAAGCCCAGGCTTCTGGAACGCTGCAAAAACCGCAGCCGATGCAAGTCGGTTTCAGAATAGGTGCGATACCCATTCTCAGCGCGAGTGGGCTTGAGGAGTTCAATTTCCTCATAGTAGCGGATGGTTTTTGCTGGCAATTGCGATGCCTGCGACGCCTCTCCGATATTCATATCAGACCACCTTTCGCCAATTGTGTGTACATCCCTGGCACTTTCAAAGTTCTAGCCGGCGCAAGCGCAGAGCGTTGGAAATCACCGATACCGAAGACAGGCTCATTGCGGCTGCTGCCAGCATGGGAGACAGCAGGGTGCCGGTCAGGGGATACAGAATACCGGCGGCCACTGGCACGCCGACACTGTTATAGGCAAAGGCAAAAAACAGGTTCTGTTTGATGTTGCGAATGGTTGAGACCGCCAAAATCCGGGCTTTGACTATTCCAGCAAGGTCTCCACGCAAAAGCGTGATACCAGCGCTTTCAATGGCAACATCTGTGCCCGTTCCCATGGCAATGCCGACATCGGCTGCCGCCAGGGCAGGGGCATCATTCACGCCATCGCCTGCCATAGCCACAATATGGCCCTTTGCCTGCAGGTCCTTGACCAATTGCTGCTTGTCTTGCGGCAGAACGCCAGCCCGAACCTCATCAATGCCAAGTTCCTTTGCGACCGCCGCTGCGGTGATTTCATTGTCGCCGGTGGCCATGATGATGGTCATACCTGCGGCATGAAGCGCCTTGATCGCCTCATGCGTGCTTGGCTTTATTGTATCAGAAACCGCAATCAATCCGGCAAGGCGGTTATCGACGAGCAGATACATGACGGTCTTGCCCGACTCGCGAAGGGCATCCGCTTGTTGCTCTCCAAGGGCCCCATCTGCACCGGTTTCCTGAAGCATCGCTTTGTTTCCAAGGGTGACGTTAACGTCGCCGACCTTGCCGACAACACCTTTGCCTGTGACAGCCTGAAAGTCCTGTGCCGTTTGTAGCGCGATATCTCTGCTCGCAGCTCCTTCGACAATGGCATCGGCCAAGGGATGTTCAGAGCCTTTTTCCAATGAGGCTGCGAAAGCCAATACGGTGGCTTCATCCCAATCAGCAAGTGGCACGACATCGGTCAAAACCGGTGTTCCATTTGTCAGCGTACCCGTCTTGTCAACGATCACCGTATCGACTTTGGCCAAGCGTTCCAGCGCTGAGGCTTCCTTGATCAGGACACCGGCCTGCGCCCCACGTCCCGTTGCGGTCATGATCGACATGGGCGTTGCCAACCCCAATGCGCAGGGACAGGCGATGATCAAAACGGATACGGCGGAAATGATGGCAAATACAAAAGCCGGCTCCGGCCCCAGTATCATCCATGCGATAAAGGCAACAATCGCAATCAGAACAACTGTTGGCACAAAGTAGGAAGATACCTTGTCGGCCAGCCCCTGAATAGGGGCTCTGGAGCGCTGTGCCGAGGAGACCATCTGCACTATTTTGGCCAGCATCGTGTCCTCGCCAACATGGCTGGCTTCAATAATCAGACTTCCATTCTTGTTCAGCGTTCCCCCGGTGACCCTGTCTGAGATATGTTTTTGCACCGGCAGTGGTTCGCCGGAAATCATGCTTTCATCAACCGCCGAGGTGCCTTCCAGCACAATGCCATCGACAGGAATGCTGGAGCCAGGTGTTACGCGCAGTCGGTCACCTTGCAGAATATTTGCCAGCGGAGCGTCATATTCTGATCCATCTGCGTTGATCCGCCGTGCCGTTTTGGGCGCAAGGTCCAGCAAGGCTTTGATGGCGTCGCCGGTGCGGTCTCGTGCACGCAATTCCAGAACCTGGCCAACAAAAATCAGAGCTATGATGACAACAGCTGCCTCGAAGTAAACGGGTGCATGCCCAGCGTTTGTGATTTCCTGCGGGAACAGGCCGGGCGCAAAGACGGCAACAAGACTGTAAAGATACGCGGCCCCGACCCCAAGCATGATCAGGGTCCACATATTCAGGTTCCAGGTGCGGACCGAGGTCCAGCCGCGCTGGAAAAATGGCAGCGCTGCCCACAGGACCACTGGCGTTGCCAAAGCCAGTTCCAGCCAAAGGGCAGTTTTCTCTCCAATCCAGTCGCGGATCGGCAGCCCCACCATCGGTCCCATAGTCAGGATCAACAACGGAATGGCAGCCGCGATGCTCACCCAGAGGCGACGGGTAAAATCTTCCAGTTCATGGTTCGGACCATCTGAAACACCATCCATGGGCTCCAGAGCCATGCCGCAAATCGGGCAGGTGCCAGGTCCTTCCTGGATTATTTCCGGGTCCATGGGGCAGGTAAAGAGCGCAGTCTTTGGAGCCGCTTTCTGCTTTCGCTTATGGTTGCCCGAAAGGTAGAAGACAGGGTCTGCCTCAAACCGGTCTTTGCAGGATTGACTGCAAAAATGATAGTCTGTGTCAGCATAAGCAAAGCTGGGCTTGCCGCTGTTCAGTGAGACAGTCATGCCGCAAACGGGGTCGATTACCTGATCCTGCGCTGGTTCAGATTTGGGTGATTCATGCCCGCAAGCTGCGCTGTGCTGATGGTCCATATTGTGTCCTGAAGGCGCTAAAAGCGCGTGACATTGGCCTGACAGTGGTCAGACATCTGTTCTCATATAGGTGGCTTTAAGGCTTCCAGCTACGGGAAGGTCAAGCTTGACCTGTCATTTGTCCAGTTCAGGAGAAATTTCTTTTTGTGATTGTGCTGCGAAGTCGCTAGTCTCTTCTCGGGCTCAGACCCAGATTGTTCTGAAATGTACCGGGTTATGCAGACCAAAGAGATAGATCTTGTTATTTTTGATTGCGATGGTGTTCTCATAGACAGCGAGATCATCAGCTCGAAAATCCTGATCTCACAATTGTCAGATGCGGGGGTGTCGGTAGATTTTGATTACTTCCAGCGCTGGTTTCTGGGGCGTAGCTTTCCCAAAGTTGCAGAATCGGTTCGCCATACTTTTGATGTCGTGTTACCGGCTGATTTTGAAGCCTCTTACAGACGCAGATTGTTAAAGGCTTTCAGCACGGAACTGAAGGCGACCTTCGGTGTGGCGGAGATTCTTGGCAATCTGTCCAGGCCAACTTGTGTCGCCACAAGCAGCACACCTGAAAGGGTGCGCAAATCATTGGAATTGACAGGATTGGCGCATTACTTCGGCCGGGATGTGTTTACCGCATCGGAAGTAAAAAATGGCAAGCCGGCTCCGGATCTGTTTTTCCATACGGCCGACAAAATGAATGTGGAACCCGAGAAGTGTCTGGTGATCGAAGACAGTCTGCCTGGCATGGAGGCAGGGGTCGCAGCCGGAATGCTGGTATGGCGTTTTACCGGCGCAAGTCACTTGCGGGGGCTTGCGCAGAAGGACAATGACATGTTTCCTGATGTGCCGGTTTTTGACAATTGGTCAAAATTCTTTGAAATGGCGCCAGCACTAAAACAACAAAAACACAGTATCGGGGATATCAGTGTCCGCTAAATCCGACAACGAAACCAGCCGTCTTGACGAGGCAGCACGGGCAGGGTGGTTATACTATGTCGCCGGAAACACGCAGGATGAAATTGCGCGCAAGCTGGGCGTCTCCAGACAATCTGCGCAGCGGCTTGTTTCACTTGCGGTTAGTGCACGTCTCATAAAGGTTCGTGTTGATCATCCGATTGCAAAATGTATGGAGTTGGAACGCGAACTTACCGAGCGGTTCAATCTTCGGGGATGTGAAGTGGTTCCCACAGACCCAGATGCGCCCGCTTCCATGGTTGGTATCGCCCAAGCCGGAGCTGCCGAAATGGAGCGGCACCTGAAATCCAATCATCCAAAGATCATTGCCATCGGGACCGGTCGTGCGTTGCGTGCCTGTGTCGAGCAACTGCCCACCATGGATTGCCCACAGCACCGAATCGTCTCTCTGCTTGGCAACATGATGTCTGACGGGTCCGCAACGGCTTATAATGTGATCATCCGCATGGCTGATCGGGTTAACGCCCGACATTTCCCGATGCCATTGCCGGTTTTTGCAAATTCGCATGAAGAAAAGACGCTTTTGCACACCCAGGAGCCAGTTCACAATATTCTGGAACTCGCTCGCCAGGCCGATGTCACCTTTGTAGGCCTTGGGCAAATGAACGAAAATGCTCAGCTTGTGGTAGATGGTTTTGTCACAAGAGAAGAGGCAAGGTCTCTCAGTCGTATTGGTGCGGTCGGGGAGATCACAAGCTGGGTCTATGACAAGGAAGGCAAGCTGATTGACGGGCTTATTAATGACCGAGTGGCAAGCGCGCCGCTTTTCCCGGATCAGGATCACCCGGTTTTCGGTATCGCAGTAGGGGAAGCCAAGGTTGATGCCATCTGGGGGGCATTGCGCGGGCGGCTGATTAATTCCTTGATCACAAATGAGGCTACGGCTGAAATTCTGCTTAGCAAATAGCAACAACCCTGTGGACAGGGTAGCTTGATCCAACTCTCATTTCTATCTTAGGATGTGCCTCAATGGGTAAAGTTTTGGTCTCCTATTGACATCGTTATGGATATCATTGAATATTTGCCCGTTCTATAAGCAAATGCTCAAGCGGTTCTGGGAGGACCTTATGAAACTTTTCGCACGCGCCCTTGTTGGCGTATCTGCGCTTGCATTGTTGGCGTCGCCGGCTCTTGCCGAGACAATTACAATCGCAACCGTAAACAACGGTGACATGATCCGGATGCAAAAGCTGTCCGGCGAATTCACTGCACAAAATCCTGACATTGAACTTGAGTGGGTAACACTGGAAGAAAACATTCTTCGCCAGCGTGTAACCACTGATGTTGCCACTAAAGGCGGTCAGTACGACGTAATGACCATTGGTACTTACGAAGTTCCGATCTGGGGCAGCAAAGGCTGGCTCGTTTCTCTGAACGATCTGCCCGCTTCCTACGACATCGACGATATTCTGCCTGCGATCCGCGGTGGTTTGACTGTTGATGGTGAGCTGATGGCTGCACCATTCTACGGTGAAAGCTCCATGGTTATGTACCGCAAGGATCTGATGGCTAAAGCTGGCCTTGAAATGCCAGACGCGCCAACTTGGGAGTTCATTGGCGAGGCTGCTCGCGCAATGACCGACAAAGATAACGAAATCTATGGTGCTTGCCTGCGCGGTAAAGCCGGCTGGGGCGAAAACATGGCGTTCTTGACAGCCATGTCCAATTCCTTTGGAGCCAAATGGTTCGACATGGACTGGAATCCTCAGTTCACCAGCGATGCATGGAAAGAAACTCTGACTTTCTATGTAAACCTGCTGAACGATGCTGGCCCTCCAGGTGCATCCAACAATGGTTTCAATGAAAACCTGTCCCTTTTCCAGACTGGAAAATGTGGCATGTGGATTGATGCAACGGTTGCTGCTTCCTTCGTAACAAACCCGAATGACAGCCAGGTTGCTGATCAGGTTGGTTTTGCTCTTGCACCAGATACTGGTCTTGGCAAACGCGGAAACTGGCTCTGGGCCTGGTCTTTGGCCATTCCTGCCGGTACGCAGAAAGAAGAAGCTGCCAAGAAGTTCGTTGCTTGGGCAACTTCGAAAGAATATCTGGAACTCGTAGCCAGCAACGAAGGCTGGGCAAACGTCCCTCCAGGCACCCGTACATCACTGTACGAGAACCCAGAATATGCAAAAGTGCCATTTGCAAAAATGACACTCGACAGCATCAATTCTGCTGATCCGCAGAACCCAACAATTGATCCTGTTCCATATGTTGGTGTTCAGTTTGTTGCCATTCCTGAATTCCAGGGCATTGCAACATCCACTGGACAGCAGTTCTCCGCCGCTCTGGCCGGATCAACATCTATCGAAGATGCTCTGCAGAATGCTCAGAACCTGACTGAGCGTGAAATGAAGAGAGCCGGTTACATTAAGTAATCACACTCTCCTACGGGACCGGCCGTTCAGGTCGGTCCCGTCCAGATTATTCTGGACACTGTTTATACCCATCAGCCTCCGACCCCTAATGGTTTCGCCGGGGATTCGCCGGTCTGATCTGCGATAAACGGTACCCTATTGATCCTGACATAAGGGGTAATTGGCATGGCTACCGCACATTCCAAAACCGCTGCGCGCTTTATGATTTCACCAGCAGTACTTCTGTTGCTGGCCTGGATGATTGTACCGCTCGCAATGACGATTTACTTCTCGTTCCTACGCTATAGTTTGATGTCGCCTGGCGAAGAGACCTTCGCAGGCTGGGACAACTACCGATACTTCCTGACAGACCCGGCATTCTTTTCTGCCTTCACAAACACCATCGTTTTGGTTGTGGGCGTGCTTTTGATCACCGTAGTTTTGGGTATTGCGCTGGCTAATCTTCTTGATCAGCCAATGTGGGGACAGGGCATCGTCCGCATACTTGTCATTGCGCCATTCTTCGTTATGCCAACTGTTTCGGCTTTGGTTTGGAAGAACATGTTCATGGATCCTGTGAACGGCCTGTTCGCCCACGCGGCCAAGGCCTTGGGGTTACAACCGTTCGAGTTTTTGACACACGCGCCATTAGCATCAATCATTTTGATTGTATCCTGGCAGTGGCTTCCATTTGCGACCCTTATTCTGCTGACCGCCATGCAGTCGCTGGATCAGGAGCAGCTTGAAGCTGCCGAGATGGATGGTGCCAGCTGGCGCAGACGCTTTTTCTATATTGTGCTGCCGCATCTGTCGCGGGCCATTACAGTGGTTGTCCTTATTCAGACAATCTTCCTTCTGTCGATCTTCGCTGAGATTCTGGTGACCACCAATGGCGGACCAGGAACGGCTTCAACCAATATTACCTATCTGGTTTATGCCCAGTCTCTTCTGCAATTCGATGTCGGCGGCGGTTCCGCAGGCGGTATTGTTGCAGTCATCCTTGCAAACATCGTTGCGATCTTCCTGATGCGGATGATCGGGAAAAATCTGGAGGCTTGAGATCATGGCACGTGCTGTTACCAACCGATATAAACTGGTCGTCACGCTGATCGCATGGAGCATCGGGATTGCAATTTTCTTCCCGATCCTGTGGACTTTCCTGACGAGTTTTAAAACCGAAGCGGAGGCGATCGCGTCGCCTCCCTCCTTCCTCTTCTTTGAGTGGACAACAGAGAATTATACTGAAGTCCAGTCACGGTCGAACTACCCACTTCACTTCATGAACTCGGTTATCATCTCATTGGGATCAACCGTTCTTGGGCTTCTCATCGCCATTCCGGCGGCCTGGTCCATGGCATTTGTTCCAAGCAAAAGCACCAAGAATGTTCTGATGTGGATGCTGTCAACAAAGATGCTGCCACCGGTTGGTGTTCTGATCCCGATCTATCTGATTTTCCGCGATACCGGTTTGTTGGATACGCGTACGGCTCTGGTCATTGTTCTGACGCTTATCAATCTGCCGATCATCGTCTGGATGCTCTACACATACTTCAAGGAGATTCCGGGTGAAATTCTGGAAGCTGCCCGTATGGATGGGGCGACCTTGTGGTCAGAAGTGATCTACGTTCTGACGCCAATGGCTGTACCGGGAATTGCCTCCACGCTGCTGCTCAATGTCATTCTGGCATGGAACGAAGCATTCTGGACGCTTAATCTGACAGCCGCCAAAGCTGCACCACTGACAGCTTTCATCGCAAGTTACTCAAGCCCCGAGGGTTTGTTCTACGCTAAATTGTCCGCCGCATCGACCATGGCAATCGCGCCAATTGTTATTCTTGGCTGGTTCAGCCAGAAGCAACTGGTTCGTGGTTTGACATTTGGCGCAGTGAAATAGGGTTCAGAGAGGAATTCGATCATGGGAAATATTACACTTAAACAGGTCACGAAGCACTTTGGTGACACAGTTGTCATTCCGCCACTGGACCTGAGCATTGAAGACGGTGAGTTTGTTGTCTTCGTTGGTCCATCTGGTTGCGGCAAATCAACCTTGCTCCGGTTGATTGCCGGTCTGGAAGACGTCACCAGCGGACTTGTGGAGATCGATGGTAACGACGCCACAGCTCTGCCACCAGCCAAACGCAAACTTGCAATGGTGTTCCAGTCCTATGCGCTCTACCCGCATA
>CAZOCA010000107.1:5054-8115 GCA_964578105.1 uncultured Pararhizobium sp. | reverse complement strand
CATTACCGTCGAGCCCATGTGGCAGAAAACTCTCTTCCCGATAGGTCCAAAGTAAAATGTCAAGCTCTTCAAGCTGCTCTGGCGCGCCGCTTTCAACGACAACCCGCCAGTTGCGTGCCAAAGAGCGCTCCAGCAACCCGGGCAGAACCTCTTCCAAAGGTTGGGCCTGCAAATGGTAGAACAGAACTTCCGCCACTAGTGCGCACCTTGTTTGTATTCAATCATTTGAACGACATTGAAGGCATGTGCCCCGACGATCAGCTCTCATACTGATCCAACACAAGCCGATTGAGCAAAGCCACACCAAACCCCGAACCCCAGGAACGGCTGATATCTGTGCTGGGAGACCCCATAGCCGTACCCGCAATATCCAGGTGAACCCAGTCAACGTCTCGCACAAAGCGTTGCAGGAACTGCCCCGCCGTCACGGACCCTGCCCCGCGGCCGCCCGTGTTTTTCATATCTGCAAACTTGCTGTTGATCAGCTTGTCATAGGGTTTACCCAGCGGCATGCGCCAAACCAACTCTTCAGAAGCATCTCCTGCTTTTGAAAGCGCCTCAGACAAATCATCAGAATTGGAGAACATACCGGCATGATGATGACCCAGCGCGACGATAATAGCGCCGGTTAAGGTTGCCAAATTGATCATGAATTTGGGCTTGAACTTATCTTCCGTGTACCACAGCAGGTCAGCCAGAACGAGCCTGCCCTCAGCATCCGTATTGATGATTTCAATGGTCTGTCCAGAGAGCGATGTCACAATGTCACCTGGACGTTGCGCCAGACCATCCGGCATGTTTTCCACAAGCCCGACAATGCCGACAACATTCGCCTTCGCTTTCCGTTCTGCCTGTGCTTTCATCAGGCCGGAGTCAGCAGCAGCACCACCCATATCGCGCTTGATGTCTTCCATGCCAGGAGCCGGTTTGATGGAAATGCCACCGGTGTCGAACACAACGCCTTTTCCGATAAATGCCAAAGGCTGTTCTTTCGCCTTACCGCCATTCCATCGCATCACAACGACCTTTGACGGCATGGCAGAACCCTGCCCGACGCCCAAAAGCGCATGCATGCCGATTTTGGCCAAGGCTTTCTCATCCAGAACCTGGACGTCAACGCCAAGATCCTTCAGTTCCTTCAGGCGGTCAGCAAATTCGGTCGTGGTCAAAATGTTGGCTGGCTCATTCACAAGATTGCGGGCGAACAGCGTGCCGTCGGCCACCGCACGGTCGTCGTTCCAAAGCTTCTTCGCAGCCAGAGCAGCCTCACCAACAAGGCCAATTTTCTGAGGTTTCGCCTTGCTTTTGCTGTCATCTTTTTTGGTCTTGTATTTGTCGAACTTATAGCTTCGCAAATAAAGCCCTTGAGCGCAGAGAGACATGTCTGCAGCCGCAATGTCACCGAGAACGATGGAAGCGCTGTCATCAGACAAATGCCCCATGATCTGCCCACCAAGATTGCGCCAATTCAACGCCTCTTTGTCGTCTTTGGAGCTACTGCCCAATACAATGAGACGATCAAATTCCGCCCCGCCTGGCGTGATCAGATTGATTGTTTTACCCAAAGTGCCATCAAACTTGGAAGCGGCAGCCGCCTTTTCAAAAAAAGCCTGCAAGTCCGACCGGCCATCGACCAACGCTTCCGGTAATGTGAGGTCATCAGAACACACCGTCACCACAATTTTCGGCGAACCGGTTATTTTCTTGTGAAAAGTGACGTCTGACAGGTGGGACATAAAGTGGACTTCCTTGATAGATTAATGACTTACTGACCAAAACATCAGATTCGGTGCTACCATTGCAGGCGCCAAACTGAACTGTGATAAGCGGTTAACTGGAAAGTGGTACAATTGTTCAATTACGACAAGCCCCAACGGCTAAACTTTCTGGCTAAACCGTTTGGCTGGTCATTGTTGGTGATGACATGGTCTGCAACAGATGCTTGACCCTTTAATTCGAAGAGTACAGACGCGAAAATGAATTTCGGACTTGGTGCAAAAATTGAACGTTATGTTATGTGGAAAGGCCTGTCTGCCTTTTTGCTCACAACAATAACGTTGACCGTCATCGTATGGATGACGCAGGCACTTCGTGAGATTGACCTGGTAACAGCCAAAGGTCAGACGCTTCAACTATTCCTTGTCATTTCGTCACTGGCCATCCCCAGTCTGGTTGTGGTTCTGGCCCCGATCGCCCTTCTTATCGCGATCCTGTACACCATGAACACGCTTCATCAGGAAAGCGAGCTCGTTATCATTGCCGCTGCCGGAGGCTCTCCAAAGCGCGTGACGCGGCCCCTCTTGTGGCTCAGCCTGTTTGTGGCCCTGCTGACGGCTTTTCTCAGCATCTATGTTGCGCCGGCAGGCCTCCAACAATTGCGTGGTCACGTGACCCAGGTGCGCGCTGATCTGATCAGCAGCATTATGATCCCCGGAGCCTTCACAGATGTGGATAGTGGGCTCATGGTGCATATCAAGGAACGCAGTGTCGACGGGTTCCTGGGTGGTATCCTGATCAGCGATACGCGCAATCCCGAAATATCGTTTCAATATCTGGCCGACAGAGGCGCCCTGGTAGAAACCGGCCCCAGCACATATCTGGTCATGCAAAACGGAAACATTGTGCGCCGTGAAAAAGCTGAGAACTCGTCGTCAATCATCGAGTTCGAGAGTTATGCTTTTGATCTGTCGCAATTCCGTGAGCGCACAACAAAGGCCGGATACCGGACCAAGGAACGCAGCACAATGGAATTGCTCGGCGACCTGTTGAATCCCGATGCGGAGGAAAACTCGAAACGCAGCGAGTTAGGCGCGGAGTTACACAGCCGCTTTGTTGCGCCGCTCTATGCTTTCTGCTTTGCCATGGTCGCCATGTTGTTCATGGCCAGCCCCCAGACCACGCGATCAGGCCAAGGTATCGCCATCCTGTCTGCAACCGCCGTCGCAGTGGCGATAAGAGGCGTAGGCTTTGCTGCCGAAAGCCTGGCTGAAAGCAGCGCAGTTGGTGTTGTGCCGCTTTATGCAATTCCCATCGGCGCAACAATCATATGTCTCATTTTGCT
>CAZOCA010000107.1:0-5044 GCA_964578105.1 uncultured Pararhizobium sp. | reverse complement strand
TGCTTTGGCAGAATGTCAGACTGGATTTTGCACAACGCGTGGCCGATCGTCTGGCTGACGTATTCGAAAAGCTGGTGGCAAGCCGCCGTGCTGCAAAAGCCGATCGCGAGGCATTCAACCGATGATCCTTCGCAAAACCCTGAATTTTTACTTCATGAAAGTCTTTCTGAAGTCCATTGTCAGCGTCTTTATGATCTGTTTTGCCATCATTTTTCTGGTCGATTTAATTGAGCGCATTCGTGATTTATCAGATCAGGATGGCTGGACATTCCTGTTCGGCGTCCAAATGGCGCTCTACCGGACACCCACCATCGCCGAGCAGGTTCTTCCCTTCGCCATTCTTATCGGCTCAACCGTTGCGTTTCTGAACCTGACACGCAAGCTGGAACTTGCCGTCACAAGAGCATCTGGCGTGTCGGTGTGGCAGTTCATACGACCCGCATTGCTTCTGGCCATCTTCATCGGCGTTCTCACCAGCATTGCTTATAATCCGTTGTCTGTCTGGCTACAGGAGCAGTCGGAGCAAATGGAAATACAACAATTCAGCAACGGCCAAAATTTCCGAAAATCCGATACCGCGAGCATCTGGTTTCGGCAGGAGGGCTCCGATGGTGAGTCCATACTGTCGGCGGATCGCTCCCTCGACCATGGATTGACGCTCATCAGCGTCACCGCACTGGTGTTCAATGAGGACAGAACATTCAAGGAACAGGTGGATGCGGTATCCGCAAATTGGAAAGATGGTTACTGGCAGCTTAATGACGCGCGCGTCACGACTGCCGATTCCCCCCCGGAGCTGAGAGCGGAATATCGACTCAGTACATTTTTTACACAGGGCCAAGCACGTCAACAGGCAGAAAGCACAGGAAACCTAAGCTTTTGGCGTTTTTCTGACGCTATCGAAGCTGCTGAACGCGCCGGTTTAAATACAAATCGTATGCGCTTGGAATTCCAGACACATTTGGCCCGACCGATGCTTTTCGCAGCCATGGTTATCATTGCAGCAACCGTTTCATTAAAATTGACAAGACTTGGCGGTGCCGGTCATATGGTTTTAGGTGGAATTGGCGCAGGCTTCGTGCTTTATGTGCTTTCTGAACTGGTTGGGGATTTCGGAAGCAATGGGCTTTTGGAACCGGCCCTTGCCGCTTGGCTTCCTGCGCTCATCGCTTCGGTGTTGGGCGTAACTGTTTTATTGTATCAGGAGGACGGATGAGGCAGCGTGACAACGCCCGATCCGAAGACATTTTCGGCCCCCCTTACGCGTCACCTCGGCGCCAAGGGAGAATTGCACCTACACGCAAGTCAAGAACCGGCATCAGTCTGAAACTGGCACTGTGTCTGTCTGTGTCAGCTTTGGCCCTTCCGCTTGCTGCGGGATTTGCGCCAGATCTTCTTTCAGCTCATGCTCAATCCGCATCTGGCCAAGTTACTGGGCCGCAGTCAGGCAGCTCAAATGCTGCTGATCTGTTGCGCGGCAGAGTTCAGGCCAACCCCGACGCGCAAATGCTGGTGGAAGCCGATGAGCTGATCTATAATTACGACAAGGAAACCGTTACTGCCGAGGGCAATGTCGAGATTGTCTATGATGGCTATACGCTGAATGCGCAGCGCGTGATCTATGATCAGGGCAGCGGCCGCATGATGGCAGTTGGTAATGTTCGCATCACCGAGCCAACTGGCAATGTGCTGACAGCTGATCAAGTGGATATTACCGAAGACTTCCGAGATGGTTTTGTCCAGTCTCTGCAAATTCGCACGCCTGAGAACGCGACTTTTGGCGCTGAATCCGCGGAGCGCTCAGAGGGCAACCGAACTACATTCAATCAAGGCAGTTATACAGCTTGCGAAGCGTGTGCGGACCGGCCTCATCGACCTTATTTATGGCAGATCAAAGCGGCAAAAGTCGTTCATGATCAGCAGGAACAGATGATCTACTACGAGAATGCCTGGATGGAATTCATGGGCGTTCCTGTTGCTTACATGCCGTTCTTTTCGCATGCCGACCCATCCGTGAAGCGCAAGAGCGGCTTCCTGATGCCGAGCTTGAGTTACAACAGTTCAATTGGTCTTGGACTGAAAACACCCTATTTCTTTAACCTGGCCCCCAATTACGATCTAACAGTTGCCCCGACCTTCTACACCGGACAAGGCGTTTTGCTGGATGCAGAATGGCGGCACAAATTAATCACCGGCTCCTACCGCATTCGTGGCGCCGCAATCGCTCAATTTGACCCGGACGAATTTGATGGATTGCAAGGCGATGAGACATTCCGCGGCTATGTGCAGTCCGATGGTGAATTCAACATCAACCAGCAATGGAAATGGGGTTGGGATGCCACTGCAATCAGTGACCGTACATTCACCCGCGACTATGACCTGGAAGATTCTGACACTCAAGAAGCAGTTTCGACGCTTTATCTGACGGGTCAGAGCGAGCGGAACTATTTTGACTTACGTGGATACCATTTCCGAGTTTTGAGCGAGGATCTGGAAGACAGTGTTGGAACAGATTTCCAGGAAGAGCAGGCAATTGTTCATCCTGTGCTGGATTACAATCTGGTATTTGGTGATCCGGTTCTGGATGGCGAGTTGTCATTTGATGTCAACTTCACCAGCCTGTCGCGAGAAAACACCGATTTCGGCAGCAGCAACGGAAGCACTACGGGCCGAATTTTGGGCCCGAAAGGGACCTATACCCGCCTGTCTCTCGAAGCGACTTGGCAGAAAACACTTGTCGGTCCAATGGGGCAGCTGTTTACACCATTTGCATCGCTGCGTGGCGATGCATTCTGGTTGGAAAACGGAGAGCCACTGGCAAGCTTTATTGAGGACGATGAGGCGTTTCGTGGATTGGCGCTGGCTGGCGTTGAATGGCGCTGGCCACTCATCAGCCAGCATACTTGGGGTACACAGCGTTTCGAGCCAGTCGCTCAGATTATTCTGCGCAGCAATGAAAACCAGTTGGGTTCCCTGCCGAATGAAGACGCTCAAAGTCTGGTGTTTGACGATACCAATTTGTTCAGTGTCAACAAATTCTCCGGATATGACCGCATCGAAGGTGGTTCGCGCGCAAATATCGGTATCATTCACCGCGCAAATTTAAACAATGGCGTGTCGATCAGGACCGTGCTGGGTCAGTCATTCCATCTGTTTGGAACTAACTCTTTTGCCAATCCGGATGTTGCGGCGACAGGTCTGGACAGTGGTCTGGAATCTGATCGCTCGGACTTCATCGGACGGTTCACGATTGATACACCCAATGATCTTCGTCTTGACGCCTTTTTGCGGCTGGATTCAGACGATTTGGCTGTTAATCGAACAGAAATCACAGCCAGCGGCAAACGCGGGTTTATCGCAGGCTCCCTTGGCTATGCCTATTTCAATGCGCAACCCAATTTGGGTATCGTCGATGACCGCGAGGAAATTCGAGCCTCTGCATCGCTTCAGATCAACGAAAACTGGCGCGTTTTTGGTGATATGCGATACGACATTGAGAACAATGGTGCCGTCAGCGATAGCCTTGGCATTGCATATGACGACGAATGTTTTGCAATTTCGCTCACCTATTCCGAAACCCATGATCGCTATACCGACCTTGAAAGCGATCAACAAATCTATCTGCGGGTCAATCTGAAAACCATTGGCGGCGGGCAGCTCAGTCAGGATCTAGGCGGAAGCGATAGCGACAGTTCAAGCTATTAAGACGTTTATCCGTTATATAGTTCGCCTCATTTTATCCTAATCTGCGTGGCAAATGTTTACGTCTGAAATCAGTTTTGGTTAATACATCCAAACACACATGTTACTCATAAGGGCATTTTCATGTTGTCTGTCCCCTATTCCTTCCGCAATTTTGCTTTTGCAGTGCTCGCTTGCCTGTTTGTCTCAGTTGGATTTTCGGCCCATGCACAAAGCAAGATTGTAGCGCTCGTAAACGATGATCCAATCACCAGCTACGAGCTTGATCAGCGAACCAAGCTGTTGAAATTGACGACCCGCACCGGTTCGCGCTCAAAAGCGCTTAAAGAACTGATTGAAGAAAAATTAAAGCTGGGAGAAGCCAAGCGACGCGGCATCAATCCTACACCTCAGGAAGTCGATAGCGCTTTTGCAAGCATCGCCAGTCGAACAAAAATGAGCCCGTCCCAGTTGGGCCAAGCGCTCAGCAAGTCAGGTGTCAGCGCCAATGCCTTGAAAAGTCGGCTCAGAGCGGAGTTGGCCTGGGCAAGAACGGTGCGTGCAAGGTTCCGTGGCACTGTAAAGGTTGAAGAAGCAGAAGTCGTAGCTTCAGCGCGTGCCAGAGGCGACACGGAGCGGCAGGTTAAGGAATTCACGCTGAAGCAAGTTATCTTCATTGTGCCAAAGGGCTCCAGCGACTCTGATAGAAGCGCGATTAAGAAACGTGCTGAGCGTTTCAGGCCGACCATTGCAGGATGCGATGCCGTACTTGACCAGATCGAGGGTATGCGGGACGTGGTGGTCAAAACAGTTGGCCGGCGGGACGAATCTCAATTGTCCGGCCCACTGCTTGAAAGACTCACCCCCTTGCAGATTGGCCAATCCACAGAACCTGCCCCCATCAAGGAAGGGTTTGAGATGCTTGTTATCTGTAACATTCGCGAAATTGCGAGCGATACCGCCGCTCTCGATGAAATTCGCACTGAAATGATGGACAAAGAGGGGCAATTGCTGGCCCGCCGTTATATTCGCGATCTGCGACAGGACGCAGTCATTGATATCCGCTAGCACACAAGCTGTCAGGCTGTAATCTGTGACCAAACCTTTGGCGTTAACGATGGGCGAGCCATCAGGCATCGGGCCTGATTTGGTGCTGTCCCTTTGGCAGCAGCGAGCACATTTGGAATTGCCGCCGTTCATAGTGTTTGGTTGCACCGAAACACTCGCGCTGCGCGCGGCAGCCTTGGGCATTGATGTTTCCATAACTCCCATCGACAAGCAGGCGATACCGCACCCAGACTCAACCGGTGTTCCGGTGATCAACCTTCCGGTTGCCAACCCTGATTGCTGCGGCTCTTTACAG
>CAZOCA010000106.1:7052-8128 GCA_964578105.1 uncultured Pararhizobium sp. | reverse complement strand
GCTATGTTCAGAAACGAAAGATGACATGCCATATCACGGCTTTAGTCATTGAAACAAAAGCCGCGATAAAAGTGCCGTGATGGCGCTGGTTTATAGCCAGCCGATGTGGATTGAAGCCTGCAGACAGTGGTTTGGAACAGACAGGCTTCCTAGGGTGCGGACCCTAAGCCGGATGCTCCAGCAGCCCCAATCTTTGCCCATGCCGGCGCTGACGATTGCGCAGTACGGCAATCGTCACCATCAGCACGCAGATTTCCGCAACAATGCCAGCATACCAGATACCGGGCTCCCCGAACCAGAACGGCAGAGCAAAGGTGAGCGGCAGCGCGAACAGATAGGTGCGTGACAGACCCAGCAGAGCCGCATGGACCGCCTCGCCAATAGCCTGAAAGTATGTGCCAATCATCATCAGCGGACCAAACACAAACATCAGCATCACCGCATAAGGCAGTATTCTGGCAATTTCGCTGGCGATCTCAGCATCATCAACAAACACAAAACCAATATCAAACCGAGTGACCAAGAATGTGAGTTCCACCAGGGCGCAATAGGTGAATGCAAGCACCAATGCCAGTTTCAATGTGGTGTTAGAGCGTGCCCATAATTTTGCGCCGAAATTATTCCCGACAATGGTTTGAAACGCCATGCTCAGACCAAGCAGTGGCAGAAAAGCAAAGGTCATAAGCCGGGTGATTATGCCAAACGCTCCGGCAGTCGCTTCATAGGAATTGCCTGCCCAGAGCTGAAGACAATAAAGCGTCAGACCGGCAGAAAGTGAAATACCGAGATAGCCAAGACTGGAAGGTGCACCAAGGGCCAGAAGCTCGCCGAAATAATTCCAGCGACGCGGCAGCGCCACTCTATCTTCAGACCGACCAATTTTACGGCGATAGATCAGAACAGCCATCATGGAACAGACTTGTGCAGCCACCGTGCCATAGGCCGAACCAGCCACACCCCAGCCGAATTTGGCAATGAAAATGTAGTCAAACACGATGTTCAAAATGGCAGATGTGAGGGTAATTGCGGCCATAGCCGGCAACAGACCTTCGCAGCGAAGCGCATCAATATTGATG
>CAZOCA010000106.1:0-7042 GCA_964578105.1 uncultured Pararhizobium sp. | reverse complement strand
ATATTGATGGCAAGCACGAATACCAGCGGCGCGCAAAAAATTAGGATCGAAATATAGGTGTAGCCCATACCGGCAAGTTCAGCGGAACCATTCGAAGCCCAAAGGGTGAGGCGGTCACCGCCCAACATGAAAATCCCGATCAAAACCCCGCATACAAGAAGCGACAGCACCAGTGCCTGACCAAAGAGCTCTTTGGCCGCAACTTGTTCGTCTGCGCCCAGAAGCCGTGCAAAAATGCTTGAAAAACCATTCGATATCCAGGTCGAAAGCGCAATCAGCAGCATGTAAAGCGGAAACATCAGCGTCACTGCTGTCAAGGCATCGGCGCCAACATAGACCCCCAAAAAATAGGCGTCGACCAGTGTAAAAAGTCCGTTCACGCCCATGACGACAATTATGGGTGTTGCTGTTTTTGCAAACAGAAAGGGCAGCGAACCTTTCAAGTAAATATTGGAACTATTGCCGGAAGGAAGACTCATCTCAAACCTCATTCAGTGTTTGGATGCGGTCAAATGATGGTGCTCGCATTGCCATCAAACCGCACCAACTGAAGCCAGTGGACAAGAAGACGGATGGGAAATTGGAAGCATTCGCCATGGACAAACCAGCGAGCGGCAGGGCGCTTCACCCTGCGCGCTTACTATTTGCCATTTGGAATATTGTCAACAACACGGGCCAACGTCTCATCTCAGCGGCTTGGATTCAATCACACGCCTTTTTCATTTCCTCGGCAAAGAGCCGCATGCGGCGATTAAGCCGCCGATCTTCCGCATGGATCAGATAGACCCCCCATTCCGACACCGTCAGGTCTAATAAAACGGGAACAAGCTCTCCACTGGCAACTGCGTCAATTGCCATAAAATCCGGGAACCGGCCGATCCCAAGGCCTCTGCGTGTGGCGTCGACCAGAAACACACCGCTGTTCGAGTTCAAAAAGGGTTGAAATTCAAATGTCTGCGGCTTGCCATTGCTGGTCACAAAATCCCAGATTGCCCGGCGGGCCGAGCCAAAATACAACAATCGATGTTGACGAAGTTCGTCAAGTGAATCAGGCGTTGAGTGTGCCTCAAGATAGTCCGGACTGGCCAGAAGCTGATGTTGCACCGTACCAATTCGCACCGCCCGTCCATCAACCTTGGGTGTGATGCGAATGGCAAAATCATAATTCTCTCGCGCAAGATCAACAGCCCGATCATCAAAATCAACGGTAAGCTGTATTTCAGGATGACGCTCGGTAAAGTCCATAAGGGTTGAATTCAGAAATGATATCCCAAAATCGCGGGGAACGGAGACCGACATGGGCCCTGAAATACTGGCAGAGGCATTGACGAAATCATCTTCGATTTCATTCACATCTCCAACCACACGTATGGCACGCTGAAACAGCTCGCGCCCGGTCTCTGTAACGGCCCACACGCCCGGCGAACGATCAATCAAACGGGTGCCATAACGCTCTTCCAGAAGGTTAAGCCGACGGCTCACGGCTGATTTGGCGATACGCAGCTTTTCACCCGCTTTGGATATACTGCCGCTTTCCACAACAAGCACAAACAAACGCAAATCTTCAATCTGGCCCAACCCGTTCTCCCTTTTTGAACAACCCGCTTCAATTATAGCATTTTATTGCACAGATTAGAACGCCAAGGTCTAATCATTGCGCCTCCCCCAATCTCCGCTTCGGTTCTAAATACCCAGCTCAACAAGGAGCAAGGCATGGGACTGTTACAAGAAGGCAAATGGGTTGATCAGTGGTATGATACCAAGTCATCCGGCGGACGCTTCGTGCGCAAATCGCCGCAATTTCGCAACTGGGTTACAGCTGATGGCTCGGCGGGGCCAAGCGGCGAAGCGGGATTTGAGGCGGAAGCGGGACGCTATCACCTCTATGTCTCACTGGCCTGCCCCTGGGCCCACCGCACATTGATCTTCCGCGCCCTCAAAGGCCTTGAAGACATGATCTCGATTTCCGTCGTCCACTGGTATATGGGCGATAAGGGATGGACCTTCAATTCTGCCGATGGGACGGTGCCCGATACGGTGAACGACGCCAACTTCATGTACGAGATTTATGCAGCGGCAAACCCGGACTACTCCGGTCGTGTGACCGTGCCTGTTCTGTGGGACAAGAAGACCAATACGATTGTCACGAATGAATCATCCGAGATCATCCGTATGTTCAACTCGGCATTTGACAGGATTGGGGCCGTAGAAGGGGACTTTTACCCCGAACCATTGCGGGCCGAGATCGACGCATTGAATGAGCGCATCTACCACACGGTGAACAATGGCGTTTACAAGGCTGGCTTTGCCTCCACACAAGAGGCCTATGAGGAAGGCGTGACACCATTGTTTGAAACGCTCGATTGGCTTGATGAACGCTTGTCTACGCAGCGCTACCTCACCGGCAGCGCAATTACGGAGGCAGATTGGCGTCTGTTCACAACGTTGGTGCGGTTTGACCCTGTCTATTTCGGACACTTCAAATGCAACATGCGCAGAATCGCGGACTACGAACATCTTTCGGGCTATATGCGCGAACTCTATCAACGGACGGGAATTGCAGACACAGTCAATTTGCAGCACATCAAGAACCACTATTACGCAAGTCATGAATCCATAAACCCATCACGCATCATCCCGAAGGGACCGAAGATTGACTATGCCGCACCGCATGATCGTGCGCGCTTGGGGTAACAGGCGCGCGTAAAGACACCACACTGCAGAAAGGAAGCGATATGTTGGACCAATTTGAAATCCGCACAGATGACATGCCGTCTGAAATGCGCACCTTGCTTGCAGACTACCCGCGCGACGATTGGGAAGCCCATCCCGGCTTCAAGGAACGGACGCGACAATGGATGGGTGCACACCGGATGTTTCGCCGGCTTGGCGGAATCATCGGCAAGGAAACGGAACTTTATCTGGACAAGTCCCAGGCGCCTGACGAATACGCAGAGCGTCTATCCTATTATGGCGATGCTCTGGTCAGGAATCTGCACGGGCATCATCACTGGGAAGACGACAATTACTTTCCTGAATTGTCAGCCGCAGATTCGCGCTTTGATGCGGGCCTTGAAATTCTGGAAAAGGACCATCAAGCCCTGGACATTGTCCTGGACAGTTTCACACGAACGGCCAATCGCACGATCAAGCTGATCCAGCTGGATGAAGTCTCGGCGCGCGAGGAAGCCGGAACACTGCACAAGACAGCTGAAACCATCGAAGCTTTCCTGCAACGGCACCTGAGCGATGAAGAGGAATTGGCAGTGCCGATCATCCTGCATCATCGTCTGCGGGGATGATTTGGAGATATTGTAAATGACACAATCCAAAGATAACTCGGTCGAGGAATCCCAAATAGATGCCACCACACGGCGCGCCAAAGGCGAGTTTGTGCGTGGCATCAGCGGGTTCCGCAGTGTTCTTGGTGAGGACCCGGATTTCCCGGCGGAGCCGGGCCGCTACCATCTGTTCGTCGCATTCAACTGCCCCTGGTGCCACCGCGTCACCCTGGCCCGCAACCTTCTTGGTTTGCAGGACAGTATTACCATGGATGTGGCGTTCCCCAACCGGACCGGCGAAGACGATCCAGCCGGAGCCAATCACTGGGAGTTCAATCCGGGCCGCCTCGCGACATTGACCGGCACAACACTCTCCGAATGCACCGTTGAAACGGCAACTGGCCAGAATTTTCGGCGAGTCAAACAAGTCTATGAGGCAGAGGGATCAGAGGAGACCTCTGTCCCGGTCCTTTATGACAAGAAGAGCAAGCGCATCGTTGCAAATGAAAGTGCCGAAATCATCAGAATGCTGAATGCGCAAGCTGGCCCGCTTGGCAGCAATATGACTGACGCAGACAGGGCGAACCTTTATCCGCTGGACCAAGGTTCGGCAGAGTTGCGCCAAGACATCGACCTGCTGAACGAAGAGATTTATCAAGCCATCAATAATGGCGCATACAAGGCCGGTTTTTCCTCCAGCCAGGACATCTATGCAACTGCGTTTCAGACCTATTTTAACATGCTCGATCGGCTGGAAGCGCGCCTTGCCTCTGATAACAGGCCCTATCTGACCGGCGACAACTTCACCGAGGCCGATCTGAGATTGTTTCCAACCCTTTATCGCCACGATCCGGTCTATTACATCCGCATGAAACTGAACGGCGCCAAGATTCTGGACTATCCCCACCTGTGGCGCTGGCTCTGCAGGATCTATGCATTGCCCGGCGTCGCAGACAGCAATTCACTGGATCATTGTCGCCAGGGATATTTTGGACGGTCATGGAACAATGTCATTCCGCTAGGCCCATTCCATCCGATGACCTACCCGGAGGCTTATTTGCGTCCTGAGTTGGCAGAATGAATTGGGAGACAAAAGGGTTTCAAGAACGAAAAATGCCCGGTGTGAGCCCACTTTCGCCGTTGAACCGGGAAAGTTGAATGTCAGCATTCAGGCTTTGAGTATTTTCTGAACATGCTCGACGAACAGGCGGGTAAGCGAGCGGCGCCCAACATTTTTCGGCCAAACGGCCTGAATATTAAATCTCGGCAATTCCCAATCTTGTAAAAGATCGACTAATTCGCCCTTTGTCCGCGATTCAATCAAAAGGCGCGGCAAACGGGCAATCCCTGATCCACGAAACGCCAATGACAAGGCCGCATCTCCAGTATTGACCCTGATGACTGGCGCAAGATGAACCCTCACGCCGCGCATCGAACCTGCTTTGCTTTTAAAATCGAGACTGTCAGAGCTTGACGGCACCCCGATCATTCGAAAGTTTGGCAATTCATGAGGCGTAGAAGGTTCACCATATTTTTCAATGAAGCTTGGCGCAGCGCAGATCACATCCTCAACGCTGGTGAGTTTTTGAACCACAAGATCACTGTCTTCCAACTTACCCGCTCTAAGCGCCAAATCATAACCCTCTCCGATAATATCGATGCGTTCATCGCTAAAATGCAATTGGAGTTCGATATTGGGATAGATTTCCAAAAATTGCGCCACATCGTCCATGAAGCGGCCATGTTCCAAGATGGCAGGCGCTGCGACACGTAAAAGGCCCTGAGGTTCAGCCAGATCAACTTGCAAAACATCCTGTGCGCTCAAGCCCGCTTCCGTCAACGCCTTGCCATATTCAAGAACTTCTTGCCCAGCCGCGGTCAGCTTCAGTTTCCGTGTACTGCGATAAAGCAGAGCAACATCATAGCGTTCTTCAAGCTTGGAGACATGATGGCTGACTACGGAAGGCGAAAGCCCGAGCCGGTCAGCTGCTGCGCGGAAAGACCTTGTTTCCGCAACAACGGTAAAGACAGCTAAAGGGCGTAGGAGATCAAGCATATATTCCATCATATTTTAGAATAATGAGTTTCATATATACCATATTATAAAAGTTAGAAATGTCCCCTACCTATCCATTACCCCATGAAAAGGAGACAGGGATATGTTGAAACACCTTATTCTAGCAGCCACAACAACACTGTTTGCAGCAAACATTGCGGCTGCCGACGAGACACGTGCGACAGGCGCTCAGATTCAAATTCAAGACCTCGGACAAATCAAGGTGCACGCCTATGCTGCCCCTGAGAACATGTTCGCCATGACGACCTATATTATCGAAAGTGAAAACGAACTTGTACTGATTGACGGGCAAATGTTCACACCGCTAGCCAATGATTATCGAGTTTATGCAGACAGCTTGAACAAGCCGATCAACAGGGTTCTTCTAACTCATGGACACCCAGATCATTATCTTGGCCTTGTCGCATCTGAGGACGTGCCGATCCATGCGTTGCCTGCAACCATCACAGAGGTTGCCGAGACTGGTGAGGCAACCCGAGTCGCTCGCAGGGAAATGATGGGTGACATCATTCCGGACAGTGTTGTGGTTCCAAATGTTGAAGTGAAGCTCGGTGAAGAAATTATCGATGGCGTTACATATCAGTTCTCCGCTCTTGAAGGCGGTGAACATGAACCAATGCTAATCACACGTCTCCCGCAATTCGGCGTCATCTCAGTTGGTGATACGGCTATGAACAACATCCACCTTTTCCTCGCAGGCAAGCCTGAAACCTGGATCAACGCACTTACGGATCTTGATGCGGATGATGCCTATGACAAGGTTCTCCCCGGTCATGGTCTTCCCGGCGATCAATCCATGTATGTTGCGAATATCAAATATCTAACCAAAGCCGCTGAGATGTTGAAAACATCCAAAACCGGGCCTGAATTCAAAGAAGCCATGGTTGCGGCGTTCCCGGATCTTGGCTTGGTCGGCGCGATCGACTTTTTCCTGCCCTACCTCTTTCCGGCGAAATAGGCCAGCAGATCAAAAATGGGACTGGGTGGGAATATCCACCCAGTTCAAACCGTTCAATCAATAGGACACAAGTTCATGGCGCGCTTTCATCCATATTGGCTTTGGCTGGTTCTGGCCATTCCGGCAATCGGTTTCACTGGCGCAATTATCAATTCGCCAGATCCAAAAATCATTGGCGAATTACTTCACCCGACGGGTGAGTTTTCAGCGCGTTTTCTGATTATAGCCATGCTTGCTTCGCCGCTTGCCTTAGTTTTTAAGGGCAGAGCATTTCCCCGCTGGCTGCAGAAAAACCGACGCTATTTTGGCGTGGCAGCTTTCGGCTACGCACTGTTCCACACGATCTTGT
This sequence comes from uncultured Pararhizobium sp., assembly GCA_964578105.1. GTDB lineage: Bacteria > Pseudomonadota > Alphaproteobacteria > Rhizobiales. Next base: position 377 of record CAZOCA010000106.1, on the reverse strand, counting down.
ACCTAATCGATAAGGGCGCAATTGGTCCCATTCTGTCTGATGCCCCGAACTTCGCAATTTGGACCGGATGGGTAGCCTTTCTCATTTTTGTACCACTGGCGGTCACATCAACGGATAGCTTTATGCGCAAACTGGGTCGCCGATGGAAAACACTTCAGCGAACAACCTACATGGCTGCAGTTTTGACACTGCTCCATTGGGCTGCACTCCATGAATGGGGCGGCGCGGGCCCAGCACTCGTTCATTTCGGGCCCCTGGCCGCACTGGAAGCCTATCGCCTTTGGTATTGGACTTTGCGTGCACGCTCCCCAAAACACGCCCGCTAAAAATTTGTTTTAAGAACAATTCATAGAGATTAAAATGAGCTTGGTTGCAGG
>CAZOCA010000105.1:0-8137 GCA_964578105.1 uncultured Pararhizobium sp. | reverse complement strand
TGAACCCGATGATACACAGATGTTCGCACGTGAATTGCCGGTGGATGGTGCTGTGAGAGGGCAGCTGTCCGACGATGACCCTGACATGTTGCGTTTCAACGTCGGTGCGGACGGCCATCTTTGGGAACTACGCGGCATAGTTGGCATACAAGACATCATTTTGTCCGATAGAAACGGCCAGCAGATCGGACGCTGGAAGGCAGATGACAAGTCGCTGGTTTTGCTGCTGACACTTAATCCCGGACAGTATTTTGCGGAACTGCGTGGCAACGGTCCTTACGCATTCAGATTGTCTGATCTGGGGCCTGTGCCAGATGGAGATGCGACAGAACCCAATGACACGCCAGCACAGGCGTTACGCATTGGTCCTGGTGACCGGTTTGAAGGCGATTTTCATACCAATCAGGATCTGGATCTGTTCAGTTTTGATCTGGATGTCGATACGCCCTTAACGCTGACGGTCACGCCACCGGACGATGGGTCGGTAAACGCGGAACTGAAGCGCGACAACCGTCGCTGGTCGACCGCGGCCATTTCTAACATGGAAGACTACAGCGCGCGACTGCCAGCGGGCCAATGGACATTGCGGCTCAGCCCGGCAGGTAACGATATTTCGGGACGCTACGAAGTATCGCTGGCGCGCGCAGATGGTGCAGAAGGACCCGAGCCCGACACGCTTCCAGGCACATTGCAAGCTTTGCCGACAGACGGTCTGATCAAAGGACGGGTCGGGGCGTTCGACGATCTGGATTTGATCTTCGTACAATTGCCAGAAGGGACGGGTCAGCTTGCACTGACCTGCTCAGGCGATGCCCGAGATGTCTCGTTATGGACCTATGGTGACAAAGTCCGTCTTGCCGCAATTGATGCCGGTCGCATGATCTTGATTGAGTATGGTCCGGATTTGGGCGGAGCCATCGAATTGCGTATTGGCAACAGCCAAAAATCATTCGACTACCAGTGCCGGGTAGCTTTCATCCAAACCGACAAAAACCCGCTTCAAGCAAGATCTGTACCCCATGAAGATGCAACACCGCCTCAGTTACTCACCGCTGATACACGGCTGGATGGCCAGTTTGACGATGAAAATGATGAGGACAGCTTTACAATAGAGACTGAAGGATTGCTTGCGGGCTTTTCCTGCTCCTTCTTACCGCGCGACAAAGAGCCCTATCGTCCCAAGCGCGGTCGAGAGATTTCTGCGGCGGGCAGCCCATCGCTGCAACGAAGTCTTGAGCAGGATATCGACATGACAGGCTGGCACCTGTTTCAGCCAGATAACACGCCGCAAATCATAAAACTAAAACCGCCTCGCAAAACAGAATATCCAATGCCATGGACGTGCCGTTCTACCGGTCCCGCCAACATCCTGGCGCCGGCGCAGATGGGGCCTCCAGCTGCTTTCACCGCCCCGCGTGATCGGCGCCCGGCTGATACATCTACATCGGCAATAGCGACGGATTATGATCCCAACCAGGCTTTGCAGGTGCTTTCAGGTGGTCGTCCAGAATGGTTGCGCTCCCAACAGGCCCTTGAAGATTTGCCTGTTTCCCTTTCAGTAAGAGGTCTTGATGTCCCGTTTCGGGCATATTCCAAATTTGGGCAAAGGGCTGAACTGACCGCCACTGTCAGGAATGACAGCACGATGCCAATAGATTTGACAATTGCCCTGTCTGCGTTGGCAGAAGGTTGGCGGGTCACGCCATCAACCACTGCATCATCGGTGGATCCTGGCCAGGAGCTTGACTTGCCGATAGTGCTCGAAATGCCATTGATGCAAAGCAGCGTCGCCGACCCTGCCATTTACGTCATTGCTAAATCGTCCGTAGGCGAAGCTGCCGCAACCTTCCCTGTTTCTTTTGAAACGACTGCGCCGGAACGCGATGCGCATTTGTATTGGCTGGCACCGGAACATCTGCGCGGTGGTCTTGACCCAATGTCACGCGAATTCGGGGCTCAGTTGCTCGCTCTGGATGATGCAACAGCGAGCGAGGCTGATGCCAAGCGCTATGCATTCTTATATGATGGAGCTGCGTATCACGCCAGTTTGCCGACTTCTGTCAAAGCCCGGCAATTGACTTTCCAACTCGCCAGTTCAGCACCCATCGCGGGATACAAGGTTCACCTTCGCTCTACGGAACCTCGCGGCAACTGGCCAAGGCGCATTGCGTTGGACCTGTCAGCGAATGGAACGGACTGGACGCAAGTCGCCACCCAACAACTGGATGCCAGGCTTGCACCACAAATCTTTTCATTAGCGAAGCCATTCGTGGCAACTCACGCAAGGTGGCGATTGAACGGCTGCCAGGGCGATGCAGATTGCAAGAGCTTTGCACTGTCCGATATCGGGCTGATCGCCGACCCAGCTTGGAGTCCTGATAAGAGGCTGAATATTGCTGCAGCGGAACTGGGTGGACATATCATCGCGGCGGGTACCATCGGTAATGCGGTTTCTGACGAAACCCTGTTTATCGGGAGTCGTAACAACGGTATTCTTACCGAGGGAAAATCCGACCGGCTTGGCCGTCAGAGCACATCTGCCGGAAAGTCTGCATGGGCTGTAATTGGCTTCGAGGGCAACAGGGCTGCAAGTCTTGACGCTATCGATTGGGTCGGACGCGATGACGATGGCCCTCGCATTCCAACAATTGGGATTGAAGTCAGCCAGTCAGGTCCCGCCGGACCATGGCTTTCAATTGGTTCGATTTCAGCGCCACCAGTTGGAACCACGAACACGCGATTGGAATTGCCTGCCCCTGTATGGGCACGCGCCCTGCGTCTGAGTTTCAAACGTGATGAGAAAAAGCAACTGACCTTACCAGACCAGATTGCTGTCTTTGAAGACCCGGCCACAAAATCAGTTCTGGGTCTTTGGGAGGATGATCGACCCGATGCGGTTTATGAAGATCAGGCAGAGGCATCCATACCGGTGCTGCCAAAACCTGCAGGCGGTGCGAATGCAGCAGAGGCAGTCGATCTGAAAGAAGGACCCACAATCGTTTCTTCGGTCCAAATTGAACGTAATGAGGATTGGTGGCGGATGGCGGTGCCAGAAGGGATGCATCGTCTAACGGTTCGTTTTCCAGGCATCTCCCAACCTGAGATTGCCTGGCGACTAACAGGGCCAGATGGCGCTGATATTCCGCTCATGCGCGCTGCATCCACAACGAATGATCTGATCTTGACTGCGTCGGTTGGTCCCGGTGAGCACTTGCTCACCATTTTTGAGCCGCCGCGCTCCATTGTGATCTTGTGGGACACGTCAGGCAGCGTGGCTCAATACATTCCCCAAACTATGGCTGCTGTCCGACTTTGGGCGCAATCACTGTTACCAGGGCGCGACGTGATACAATTGCTGCCATTTGGTTCCGACAAGCTGCTGCTTGATGATTGGGCAGACAATCCAGAGGATGTCTATGAAGCATTGTCCAATCTTCCGAAAACCGGAAGCAGCGAATCCGAAAAGGCGTTGGCAGCGGCTTCCATTGCTCTCAGGGAACGACGGGGCATACGCGGGATCGTGGTCATTACAGATGCGGAAACCAACCAATTCGATCGGGTTTGGACGCCACTTCTGTCTGCTCGTCCAAGGGTGGTAGCGCTGTCAATCGACAGTTCCAATGCCACCAGCGTTCAATTGATGAAAGACTGGGCCTTGGTGAACAGGGGCTATTTTCATCGTGTGATTGGCCAATCCGGTCTTGCCGATGGGATGGAATTGGCGGCCGCCCTGTTCCGAGCGCCAAAGGCCTACAAAATGGCAGTTGAACTTTCCGAAATCGTTGAGCCCACCGGCACTGGTCAACTTATGATATCCGACCAGACCACAGACAGTTCAAGCGTGGCACCATCTGGTGCCATCGAGCTGATACTCGACGCCTCGGGATCTATGCTGCAACGGATGCCAGACGGTCAACGCAGAATTGCGGTAGCACATGATGCGCTGGCAGAATTGGTCAATTCGAGCCTTCCCTCCGGGATGCCTTTTGCCTATCGCGCTTTCGGATTGGCAGCCGATGCTTGCCAATCGGATTTGTTATTGCCCTTTGGTCCGCTCGATCCTGCAGTCGCAGAGGCCGCTATCCGAAACACGCCTGCAATCAACCTTGCCAAAACCGCTATTGCGCAAAGCCTAGCGTTGGCCGCTGATGATCTGGCTTCGATCAAACCGCCCCGCGTTGTGGTGCTGGTCACAGATGGTGATGAAACCTGCGATGGGGATGTTGCCGCTGAAATCAGCAGGATCGCGGACAGTGGTATTGACCTGCGTCTGACCATTGTGGGCTTTGCCATTGATGACGAAGCTCTTGCCGAAACGTTTTCAGAATGGGCGGATGCCGGAGATGGCCGTTATATCTCCGCTGACGATCCTGATGCGCTGATCGAGGCCATTGCAGAGGCGGTTGCACCTCGGTTTGAACTCACACGGCTTTATCTGGATGGTGATCGCGAGACTGTCGGCATCATCGGGCTGAACGAAGTTCGTTTGCTTCCTGCGGGACACTACCGTTTGCGACCAATGCAAACGGCTTCGGGACCAGAGCGGGACATCGAACTGTTTGATAAACAGTCATTGGAGATTGGCTATGGCTCCGAAACAGGATTGACCATACCATGATCTGACAGCTGGGGGGCAAGGGAGAGTAAGCATGATCAACGCACGCTATCACCTGAACAGAGCAATTCACCTTGCTTTTGCTGCAGTGGTTGCAACCACTTTTTTAGCTGGTCACCAAACCGCTGCCGCGGCAGTTGACTGGTCTGTACCGCCTCCAGGGGCTACAAATTTTTCTGATTTGCCTGAACGACCGGTGCCTTCTTTGGATGAACCAGTGGACTTTGCCAAAGCGCTGGACAGGGCTTTAGTGCGCTACATGCATTTCGAAAAGGCCGAACAACGCCTGGAAGACATCGCACTATCGGCGATGCTGGATCCTGAAACAGCCTTTGCCTATGTCCGCGATGAAATCCGAACTGTACCATACCAGGGTCACCTGCGCCGACCCGGTGCCGTATTGGCCGCGCGAGGTGGTAATGATCACGACAAGGTTCAAACCTTGGCAAGTCTATTTCGTTTTATGGGTTATGATACACGCTTGGTGAAAGCTCCCATGACGGACGACATGGCAGAGGCAATACAATTCAATGCATGCCGCACAACCGGCCAGGGCGACGAACAGGTGTGGCGGCTTGCAGCGCTTCAGAGCGAGACCATGGCGCGGGTCAGAGGCCGGGCCGAGCGCAGCTTTAGCGCCTTGCAAGATACCCTGCTTGATACTGCCCTTCCTGATCCAATGCCGATGGCTGCCGAACAAAGCCATATCTGGATGCAAGCGCGGATTGGCCGGAATTGGGTGGATCTCGATCCTGCATTAACAAGCAACGAATTTGGAGCCAAACCGACTATCGCCGGAGAAATTCTGACTGGTCCCGTAGCGCCCCACACGGTTTCGATCACACTCGAGCTTGAAATCCTTAAGAGCGGCAAGCTTCGAACTCAAAACATATTAACGCAACGATTGTCGGTTCCGGAAACCACAGAACAACCCATTACTCTGTTTTTTGGTCCCGCGACAGATGGAGTAGGCAGGGGAATCGGTGAGGCACTTGGAGGTTTGATAGGCAATACTCCATCAATGCGTGCAGTTATGATGATCGGTGAAAGAAGCATCAAGAGCCAACCATTTGCAACACCGGGGCGGATCCATCAGTCGACTGATCTGTTTCAAGAAGAACGGACTGAAACAGCCACAGCAATGACATTGCGCATCCGATCCGAAGTTCCCGGTCAAACCGACAGCGAAGAAGAACGGGTCATTTTCGATTTGCTCAGCACAAAGCAACGCGAAGCGATTGCAGAAGGTGACATACCTGATACGACGGACATTGGTGAGCCGCAAATGGGGCAAAGATATCCCGCAGCACTTGAAAGCATGCGTCAGATTGTTCTGGGAAATGGTGGGTTATCACCGCGCCTGGCAGCACTTCGTATGTCAGGTATGCTTCTGGAATTGCCTGAGACGTTGCAACAGGTGAGCGTCGGCAGACCTGACCCTGATGCCATGCTTTGGTATAGTTGGATAGCAAGCAGCAGTGTTGCGATCGCCAGCGAGGAATTGATACGTGCCCGCCCGACCACGGACGGAATTTGCGTTATCGCCAACAGACCTCGGGTGCTCATTTCAGGAATGCAGGTTTTACCGAACGCTGGAGTCGTCAATTGGCTCGACTGGACGCTCGATGATGTCGGCATGGCCGGAATGACGCGTGAACCGGGTGCAGCTGCTGCAGCGCGCTTGCTTCGCGTGTGGCATGGTGCATTGCAATCAGGGTTGGAAACCGAAGCTATCCTGACACAAAACGGCGCTCCAAACGGAGCGATTCCACCAGAAAAAGGCAACCTCGTTCCGCTCGTTGGCCAACAGCTTGCCGAGCGCGGTTATGAGGCAAGCAAAGACCTGGAACTTGGGTTCACCGTGTTCGCTAGTGAGGATATGTCTGCTGACGCCTGGTGGCGATTGGACTCTCAGACCGGGCGGGCAGATGCGCGCTTCGCATTTGCCGGTAATGCCCGGCCATTTTTCCCGAAACCCGGTGATGGAGCCTTACGCAGTGGGGTTGCCGACGCAGCGAAAGATTACGCTGAGATGCTGAAAGATCCCAAGAAGTTCGACAGGGGTACGCAACGCGCCATCAGAGAAGCGACGCGAGCTCAAGATTTGGCGGAAAAGCAATCAAGGGCAATGCGTAAAAAGCCTGGTGGTGGAAATGACTACACTATCGTGGCGATTAATGTGTCGCTACCCGTGGCACTGATGGTCGGCGCGGGCATCGGCTCAGCGATTATTTACGGACTTGTATATGCTCTGGGAAATTAGGGGCTGGGCTCAATTGGATTCAGACCCCACCAACAAGATACGAACCTTGCTTGATTTGACGCCATGAACGACAATCTGAACAGAATATGATTTTCCCAAAGCTTCGCGGAGGTATTATGATCCGATTTTTCAGTGTGCTTGGTCTGGCGTTGATGTGTCAGACGGCGGCGGCAGAAATGCAGCCTATCGAGAAGAATACCACGGTAGAAGCCCTTGGCGGCATCGCGGTTGAGGACATGCTGCCACCGGACATGGTGGATGATAACGTCACCCCAATGATGGAGGTGAATGGTAGCAGTGTCAGCTTGGCTTTCGCTGATTATCGCCCTTTGGAGGAGCGGAGCATTACGGTCTACTTCTCCACCTCCCCGGCTGAAATGGAACGGTTCTCGGGCGGCAAAGGCCTAGAGACGATTGCAGGCATTGATTGTCGCAAGACCGATGCAATGTTTGCCGTGGAACTGCATTGTCGCCTGAACAATCTGGTCATTACGCTGACCGCACCAGTCAAAGTAGCGGGAGACGAGGATTCCAAGCAAGAAACATGGGGTGCGCTTTCGGCCTATCTGGCGACCTTTCCGCTGGACCAAATCGCAGCAGCGCAACAGGCAGCTGGCGTTGTTGCCATAGCCGCACCTGATCCCCAACAAGGCGCGCAGATGCGTGTACCGGGTTTGAAGGGCGGCACATTGGGAGATCTACTCCCAGCCAGCATGGCATCGGCCCCCATTTACGTGACCTACTCTCCGCAAAGTGTTGGCTTCATGATTACGGTAAAGGGATATGATCTGCCATCGGATGAAGGTGACAAGCCAGTCGAGCTGTTTTTTGGCAATCGCGAAAAATCGGCCGATCAATTTCTTGCAAATTATGAGAAAACCGGCGATGCACCCATCGAGATCAGATATCGCGATGCGTTGCGACGTGACATCGATTCAATCCCATGCTTCTCAAGTGCTGGTGCCAAGGACGTTCAGCTTGAGTGTTTGGCTGGCAGGGTAGTTGTCGTCCTCACCCAGTCTGGATTAGATGATAATCCAGAGGCAATTGCCAATGGCTCGGCTTTGGACAGGCTCATCACTTTCGCGAAGCAAATTCCGTTCCAGGAGATTTCGACAATCGAATTGGAGTAGAGACCGCTCTTGCTCCAATTCGTAAAGAGATTGCCGGTGTGATGGCATCACACCAGCGTTCTCATGAGGGTTATTCCGCCGGTGAAATTGATGGCGCTGCTCTTGGTTTTGCTGCACTGACCTCGT
>CAZOCA010000104.1:5414-8156 GCA_964578105.1 uncultured Pararhizobium sp. | reverse complement strand
CTATGATGGCTGCCTTTCATCGGCAAAGCGCCGTTGCCATTGGCAACGTCATCGGCTCCAACATTTTTAACCTGCTCGCCATCATGGGCACCACAGCCGCAGTGTTTCCGCTTCAGGTTCCAGGCGATGTATTTGTACCGGATATGTGGATCATGGTGCTGACATCCTTGTGTCTGCTGCCCTTTATATTCCTGTCCAAATCCATTACCCGTCCTGTAGGAGTGATCATGGTTCTGCTCTATGTCGCTTATGTGATCTCGGCATTGCTCCCCCATGGCTTCTGATACGTTTGGACCGGCAATATAGCGAGATGATATGAGCGAACATGCATTGGTAACCGGCGCTGCAAAGCGCATCGGCAAAGCGCTGGCCCTGCATCTGGCAGATCAGGGCTATTGTGTCAGCGTACATTACAACACCTCCAGGGCGGATGCACTGCAGGTTGTCACCGACATTCAGTCTCGCGGCGGCAAAGCGGTGGCCATACAGGCGGATCTGGCAGACATGGGCTCGGTCATCCAACTGGAAGCTCAGGCTGCGGCAGAATTCGGCCCTGTGACGCTGCTGGTCAACAATGCCTCCACTTTTGTGTCTGATGAAGTCGGTTCAATCACGTCCGAAAGCTGGGATCATCATTTACAGCCCAACCTTCAGGCCCCGGTCTTTCTGGCGCAGGCGATGGCAGACCGCCTGCCAAAGTCAGAAAAGGGCTTGATCATCAACATGATTGATCAGCGCGTTTGGGCTTTGACCCCACGCTACATGTCCTACACATTGTCAAAAGCAGCCCTTTGGAGCGCAACACAAACACTGGCGCAGGCACTTGCACCCAATATCCGCGTCAACGGTATAGGGCCCGGCCCAACGCTATCCAATGCGCGCCAGACAGATGCGGATTTTCAGGCGCAGATCAACGCAACGATTTTGCAGGTCCAACCGCAATTGTCCGAAATCACAGCCGCGATTGATTTCATTCGCAACGCGCCATCCATGACAGGACAGATGATTGCCCTGGATAGCGGTCAGCATCTGGCATGGGAAACACCGGATGTGGTAGGCTGCTTTGAATGAGCGAGCAATCCACTGAACCCCCAGTACCAGAGGCACTGAGCAAGGCCGATGACGAGCACGCGAGTGAAAGCCAGCCGGATGTAAAAACCGGTCCGCAAATCATTCTGGCCTTCGCCAAGAAACTGCCGAACAACCCTGGCGTCTATCGCATGTATGGCGCCAAGGGCGACGTGCTTTATGTGGGCAAGGCGCGCAGTCTTAAAAAGCGGGTCACCAACTACACCCGCATGATGGGTCAGACCAACCGCATCGCGCGCATGATCAGCCAAACGGCGAGCATGGAGTTTGTCAGCACGCGCACTGAAACCGAAGCGCTGCTGCTCGAAGCCAATCTCATCAAGCGGTTTCGACCCAAATACAATGTTCTGCTGCGCGATGATAAAAGCTTTCCCTATATCCACATTGCCGAAGATCATGATGCCCCTCAGCTTCTCAAGCATCGCGGTGCACGCAAGGGGAAGGGCAGTTACTTTGGCCCTTTTGCGTCCGCAGGCTCCGTAAACCGCACCATCACAGCGCTGCAAAAAGCCTTCCTGTTACGCAATTGCAGCGATTCCTATTACGAAAACCGCACCCGGCCCTGCCTGCAATTTCAGATCAAACGCTGTTCAGGCCCCTGTACCGGTGAAATTTCCAAGGAGAACTATGCCGAACTGGTGAGCGAGGCCAAAGGGTTCCTTTCAGGCAAAAGCCAGAAGGTACAGCAGGAGCTTGCAGGAAAAATGGAAGCCGCTTCCGGCAATCTTGATTTTGAAACCGCCGCTATTTACCGCGACCGGCTGGCGGCGCTGTCACACATTCAATCGCAACAGGGCATCAATCCGCAAACGGTCAAGGAAGCAGATGTGTTTGCCCTGTATCAACAGGATGGCCAGACATGCATTCAGGTCTTCTTCTTCCGCACGGGCCAGAATTGGGGCAACCGGGCCTATTTCCCAAAAGCCGATGAAACCCTTGATCCCGGCTTTGTGCTGGAAGCTTTCCTGACCCAGTTTTACGATGACAAACCAACGCCCTCACACATTCTTGTCTCCCACCTTGGGGAAGAACATGAATTGCTGTCGGAAGCCCTCAGCGAACGCATGGGGCACAAGGTGCACCTGTCCAAACCATTGCGCGGCGAAAAGCGAGATCTTATCGCTCATGCCATGACCAATGCGCGCGAAGCGTTGGGGCGCAAACAGGCAGAGACCAGCTCGCAGCAAACACTGCTGCGCGGTCTGCAGGAGGTATTTGATCTGGCAGATATGCCACGGCGCATTGAAGTCTATGATAACAGCCACATCATGGGCACCAATGCCGTGGGTGGCATGATTGTGGCTGGCGTCGATGGCTTTTTGAAAAACCAGTATCGCAAGTTCAATATCAAATCCAAGGACATCACGCCGGGCGATGATTACGGCATGATGCGGGAAGTGCTCACCCGGCGCTTTTCACGTCTCATGAAAGAGACAGATGGCCCAAAGCACGCCGCTGAAGATGACACAATTGATGCTGGCACGTGGCCCGACCTGTTGCTGATCGATGGCGGTATCGGCCAGATCAACGCCGTAAAGGGCGTTCTGAAAGAGTTGGGTGTTACTGACATGCCGATTGCCGGGGTCGCCAAAGGCCCTGACCGGGATGCAGGACGGGAAAAATTCATCGTTCCAGGCCGCACACCCTTCATGC
>CAZOCA010000104.1:0-5404 GCA_964578105.1 uncultured Pararhizobium sp. | reverse complement strand
TCCCGTTCTCTATTTCATCCAGCGCATGCGCGATGAAGCCCACCGCTTCGCCATCGGTTCCCATCGGGCGCGGCGCAAGCGAGACATTACCAAAAACCCATTGGACGAGATACCGGGCATCGGCCCTACCCGCAAACGCGCCATCCTGCACCATTTCGGAACAGCCAAAGCCACCAGCAAGGCGGGTCTTACAGATCTGGAAAAAGTGCCGGGCGTCTCTGCCCAAATGGCGCAAATCATCTTCGACTTTTTCCATGATACGGGAAAAAACGACACGGATTAGGGCTTGGACGTAGCCAACCCCAAGCCTAACCGATCTCTCATTATGAAGCGCGCCATCAGCAGTATAGCGGCCACCGCCAGACCAAGCGCCAATCCCATCCAGACGCCCTCACCACCAAGACCGAGCGGAAATGCCAGCACATATCCGCCGCCAAGCCCGACAATCCAATAACTGATGATGGCAATTACCATAGGCACGCGCGTATCCTGCATGCCGCGCAATGCACCAGCTGCAACCGCCTGTGTACCATCGACAAGCTGAAACAAAGCGGCCAGAAACAAATAAGGAATGGCAAGCGCAACAACTGCCGCGGTATCTTCTCGGGCGGCGTTCAGAAATATGGAAATCAGCGGAGTCGGTATGGCCAGAAAGACCAACGCAGCAGCGCCACTGAAACCAACCGCAAGAATGATTGTTGCATAGGCGGCCCGTCGTAAATCTTCCACGTTGCGCCGTCCATAAGCCAACGCCACGCGTGTCGTTGCTACATTGGACAATCCAAGCGGTACCATGAAGGACAGGCTCGCCAACTGCATGACAATGCCATGCGCTGCAAGCTCCAGCGTCCCGATGCGTCCAACCAAAATGGTGGCGGCGGCAAACAAGCCAACTTCAGCTAACAAAGTCATGCCAATCGGGAAACCAAGACGAAGAATCCGGCGCAGAATTTCAGTATCAACCCGCCAGAACCGCCCATAAATCTCAAAACCCTTCATTCGTTTGTCGGTCAACGACAACAAAACCATGCCTGCCAATGTCAAAATGGCAGTGCCCAATGTTGCAACGGCGGCCCCTTCAACGCCCAATGCCGGAGCGCCCCAATTGCCGAATATGAACATGTAATTCAGCGCGATATTGGCCAGGACACCCAGAATGTTGATGGCAAACATGACATTTGCGCAATCGAGAACAGTGTAGAAGGCCCGCAAATTCATGAACAGGAGCATGGGCAACAAAGCCCATTTCGCAATGCCAATATAGCCGCTGGCAAAACGGACTGTTTCAGGCGACTGCCCAGCAAACAGCAAGATGGCTTCCGTATTGAACAGAATCGCAATTGCTAAAACCGTGTACCCGCTGGCCACCCAGAACCCCATACGAATGGTTCTGCGCAGCATGATCGGATCTTCAGCCCCCTGCGCCTCTGCTGCCAGTGGCAACACAGCCTGGGTCAGTCCCAGACCGACAATAAACAACGTGAAGAAAAAAGCTGTCGCCAACGCCAGTGCCGCCAGTTCGGCTGCGCCGAGCCGCCCCACCATCAACGTGTCGGTAATCCCAATCGCCGCCTGCGCCAGTTGAATGCCGACCAAAGGCACAGACAGACTGAGTGTCTGCATAAAGTGCGTGCGCCAGGATTTAAACGGCAGGGTCACGAATTGTCATTCTTGTTAAGATCGGGATAGCACCCCTATATCGCCCGAGCGAAACACTCAAATGATCTTTTGTGAAGACCAGATCAACTCTGCTGATGGCGAACTCTCACAGAGCGATCATCTCCCTGCTTAACCACCCATCACTTTAGCGCGACAATTCATCGGTTTAGCATTGACGCACACATGGCCCCGTGTTGCATTGCAAAAATGACCAGTGAACCAGCCACACCTAAAAGAGACGGGCGCAGTACCGTTTTCAGCCTGCCCAATATTCTGACATATGGGCGTATTCTTGCAGTGCCCGCAGTTGTCGGCACTGCCTTTGTAGAAGGTGATTTCGGTCGCTGGCTATGCCTCGGCATATTCATTGTTGCCAGCATTACGGACTTTTTCGACGGCTATCTGGCGCGAGCATGGCACCAGCAATCTGCCTTGGGCCGCATGCTGGATCCGATTGCAGACAAATTGCTGATATCGGCCTGTCTCATTATCCTGTGTGCCAATCAGGTCGTATCAGGCGTTTCTCTCTGGGCTGCAGCCATTATTCTAATGCGGGAAATCTCGGTTTCAGGACTGCGCGAATTTCTGGCCGAATTGCAGGTCAGCGTCCCTGTAACCAATCTGGCAAAATGGAAAACCACATTACAGATGGTGTCCCTTGGCTTTCTGTTGGCCGCACCCGCAGGCGACAAGGTGCTGCCATTTAACACTGAAATTGGAATAGGCCTGTTATGGGTCGCCGCACTTTTGACCCTCTATACTGGCTACGATTATTTTCGTGCAGGCCTCCGCCACCTGATCGACAGCGATCGCTAAAGTCACGGATTTGCTATGACGAAGCTGCTCTATTTTTCATGGGTTCGCGAACGTATTGGCCTCGCCAGCGAAGAACGCGACATTCCGACCGACATTACATCAGTGGAGCAGTTTTTGAACTGGCTGTCACAGCAGGGCGATCAATATGAAAACGCCCTGACAGATGCAGCATCTCTGCGCGTTGCCCTAGACCAGACTCACGTCACCGCGGATGCCCCATTAAATGGAGCGCGGGAAATTGCAATTTTCCCGCCCATGACCGGCGGGTAGATCATGTCAGACCACCCTGTAAAAATTGCCATTCAGCAGGAACAATTTGATATTCAGGCTGAGACAGAGTTTCTGGTAAAAAACTCCCCCAATGCTGGAGCTTTGGTATCTTTTTCGGGCATTTGCCGGGCTGATGACACGCTAAGCGCCCTGGAGCTTGAGCATTATCCCGGCATGGCCGAATCGCAAATTCAGAAAATCGTGGAAGAAGCCCTGGCCAAATGGCCCATACAAGGGGCGCTGGTAATTCACCGGGTCGGCAAAATTGCCGTCGGTGAGACAATCGTTCTGGTGGCCGTCACCAGCGCACACCGTCACGCGGCCTTTGACGGCGCAAATTTCATCATGGACTTTCTGAAATCCCGTGCCCCTTTCTGGAAAAAGGAGCATCTGGCTGAAGGCGGTGAAGGTAACTGGATCGATGCCAAGGAAAGCGACGAAGACGCTCTGTCCCGCTGGGGTGATGACGCAAATACGACAAATTCCTGACGGCAATCATAAATTTTTTGCAGCCAGTAGAATCAGCTGGTCTGACGTGCCTGATTAAGCGCCTCGCGCGCATTTGGCAGTGAAGGATTAAGCGTCAAAGCCTTCTGAAACGCCGCAGCAGCTTCCTTGTTCCGGTTCAGCCTTTGCAGTGCAACGCCCTGATTATACCAGGCTTGCGCACTCCCGCGGTTACGACTGACGGCAGCGTTGAAATCTTCCAATGCGGATTGCGCATCTCCAGTCACAAGATAGCTTTCACCGCGCGCATTGTAGGGCGGTGCCGCTTGAGGTGAAAGACCAATGGCTGTCGTAAAGTCTTCCAGCGCAAAATTATGCAGCTTCTGAGCCTGATAGACGAGCCCGCGATTGTGGAATGCTTCCGGATCGGTCCGATCTATCTGGATCGCCCGATTATAATCCTCAAGCGCCAGAGCCAGCTGGTTTTGGCGGCGATAGACGTTTCCGCGCCGGACATAGGCATTGGCATATTGTGGATTGACCCGCAAAGCCCGGTTGTAGTCCTCCACCGCATTGGCATCCTCGCCTTTCAGGCGATACACCAGCCCTCGATTTGCATAGGCTTGGGCAAAACGCGGATTGATCTGAAGGGCGCGGTTGAAATCTGCAATGGCATCGTCATATCGGCCAGCTTTGCCAAGCGCAGCACCACGAATATTGTAGGCATTAGGATCATTCGGGCTGCGATCCACAACAGCCGTTAAACTGTCAAGGTTTGCCGCTGACCCGGCTTGCGTATTCTGGCCGCCCAAGGATGCATTCTGCAGGTTGGTGCTCTGGCAAGCCGCCAAAAGCCCGGCAAACAATACAATACCCGTAAATCGAACAATACGAGTACAAAAAGAGATGTTGTAGACAGAATGCGAAAACGTCATTGGTGCCACTCAACCCTCTTAAGCCAAAGTCCGAGCCCGTTTTTATTCAATAAATGGGGCATTTAAAAGAACTGTGGATGCTTGGTAAAACGCAAAAAAAGCGGATCGGACAGCAGCCGACCGCTTCTTAAACTCTTATTTCAAAACGCCATCCGATGAAACGGAAGCGCATAGCACTTAGCGGCGAGCCTTCTTGGGAAGGATGCCTTCGCGCTGAGCACGCTTGCGAGCCAATTTGCGGGACCGGCGAACAGCCTCAGCTTTTTCGCGAGCACGCTTCTCTGAAGGTTTTTCAAAGTGGCTGCGCAGCTTCATTTCACGAAATACGCCTTCGCGCTGCAGCTTTTTCTTCAGCGCTTTGAGCGCCTGATCAACATTGTTGTCACGAACGGATACTAGCACGTAGCTCGTCTCTCTTTCTTGTTACAGTGTGGCCCTGGATCAATTTGAGCCGCTTATAGTCTGGTGAACGTCCATCGTAAACCCGCATTTGGTGCAAGCTGCGACCTGTCTTTTGGCCGAGCACCCCATGGCAAATTCCGAGACTGTTCAGAATGAACCGGGTCCATAGCAGACCAACCCTATATTGTCCACAGCACCACCACAGGTTTTCGCGTCCAAAACTGCAGGGACTGCAAGTTCCGGCAAGCATTTTATGTCTTTGCAGAAACCGTGTTCACATGTCCCATTTTCCGGCCCGGTCGGGTCTCGCCTTTGCCGTACAGATGCACCCGGCTGGAAGGATCAGCCGCAAAACTCTGCCAGGAGTTCATATCTTCGCCAATTAGATTGGTCATAACGACATTGCTGTGATGTGTACCATCGCCCAGCCGCCAGCCTGCAATGGCTCTGATATGCTGCTCGAACTGGTCAATGACAGCGCCATCCTGCGTCCAATGCCCGGAATTATGCACCCTTGGTGCAATCTCATTGACCAGAAGGCTCGGCTGTTCTGAAGTCCCCGATACAAAAAACTCAATCCCCATCACGCCCACATAATCAAGCTGGCTGAGAATCGCTACTGCGGCGGAAGTTGCTTCTGCCAGAATTTGGGGTGGCAGACCGGATGGCAAAGTGGTCGTTTTCAGAATGTGATTTTCGTGATGATTAAGGGCCATCTCATAAGACGCCACCTGACCATCCATGCCCCTGGCTGCAATCACAGAAGTCTCTGCAAAAAATGGCACAAAGGCCTCCAACACACAGGGCTTACCGCCCAGCTCTTCAAACGCGGTGGGGATGTCCGACGCGCTACGAAGGATGACCTGCCCCTTGCC
>CAZOCA010000103.1:0-8176 GCA_964578105.1 uncultured Pararhizobium sp. | reverse complement strand
GCCTTCAAGCGGGATGAACAGATCGCACTGCCGATGGATCTTGATTTCAGTACATTGCCGGGCATTTCCAATGAAGTCTGCCAAAAGCTGACGGAAGCAAAGCCCGCAACGCTGGGCCAGGCTTCCCGCATTGAAGGGGTGACGCCCGCCGCTGTTACACTGTTGTTGGCCTATGTCAAACGACGTGGCAACGCGGCTTGATGATTTTATGATTGGTCGCAGTAAATAATGTCTTTCTTGCAAGCAGACCGTGAGCGGTTTCAACATCATTACGCCGTTCCAGCTGTCATCATGGAGCGGTTGGAGGTTTTTGCAGATCTGTTGAGACACTGGCAGCGTGCGAAGAACCTCGTGTCAAACACAACTTTGGATCAGTTTTGGTCGCGGCATGTGTTTGACTGCTACCAGCTGTTGCAGCTTGGCCGTGCTGGCGGTCATTGGGTTGATTTGGGCAGTGGCGCTGGTCTTCCCGGCCTGGTGATTGCGTTGGGCAGATCTGAATCCACAGAAAACTTGCAGGACGGATCAGTCACGCTGGTTGAGGCGAATGGTCGTAAATGTGCCTTCTTACGGGCTGTTTCACGTGAAACAAATGTGCCTGTGACCATCCTGAATAATCGAATCGAGTCCGTATCGATAGCGGATCTGCCTCATAGCCCGGACTATATCACCGCAAGAGCGCTTGCGCCGCTGGAAAAACTGGCCGAATTAATGGTTCCGTTGATGGAGCCAAAAACAGTCGCACTTGTCCACAAAGGACAAGATTTTGCGTCTGAAATTGAAAAAGCATCTAAATATTGTGATTTCGATGTGATACAACACAAGAGTCAACTGGATAATCGCAGTGTGATTCTTGCCCTTTCGGGGGTGCGTTTACACACGTAGATCGACCGAATGGCCTGATACAGCTGACATGTATTTGCTTCTATTCTGGGTGAGATAATCGTGTTGATGGACCAACAAACTGCAAAAGACGACTCTGCCTCGGTGACTCCGGATGCGCCACAGGTGCGTCCTCGGGTGCTCGCTCTGGCAAATCAGAAGGGTGGCGTGGGTAAAACCACGACCGCCATCAATCTTGGAACAGCGCTGGCCGCCATAGGCGAGCGCGTGTTGATTGTTGATCTTGACCCGCAGGGGAATGCCAGCACAGGTCTGGGCATTGATCGCAAAACCCGCAAATGCTCCACCTATGATGTTTTGTGTGGTGACGTCACTATGGCGGAAGCTGCGATGCATACGTCAGTGCCGCGTCTCGATGTCGCGCCCTCAACCCTGGATCTTCTGGGTCTTGAGTTGGAAATTGCGCAAATGCCAGATCGGACCCACAGGCTGCGCAGCGCTATTGATGATCTTAAGCTTGCTATCGGCGATGCTGATGAGCCTTACACCTATGTTTTGGTGGATTGCCCACCCTCGCTGAACCTGTTGACCATCAACGCAATGACCGCTGCTGATGCCATCCTGGTGCCGCTGCAATGCGAATTCTTTGCTTTGGAAGGGCTGAGCCAGCTGCTGACGACAGTTGAGCAAGTGCGGAGGACCTTGAACCCGGGCCTCTCAATCCATGGTGTCGTGCTGACCATGGTGGATGATCGCAACAATCTGTCACATCAGGTGGCGCAAGATGTGCGTGCACATATGGGCAGCAAGGTTTACAAGACAGTTATTCCGCGCAATGTGCGGGTGTCCGAAGCGCCTTCCTATGGCAAGCCGGTCCTGTTATATGACCTGAAATGTCGTGGCAGTCAGGCCTATATGAAGCTTGCTTCAGAAATCATTCAACGTGAGCGCACCCTGCGTGCGGCCTAAAAGCAAAAGAGCCCTTATCATGGCGGACGATATTTCCAAAAAGCGGCTCGGTCGTGGTCTTGCAGCATTGCTGGGAGATGTGGATACGGATGCAGAAGCGGTTGAACGCGCGCGTTCACAGCGCCGGGTGCCGATTGAGTTTGTCACGCCCAATCCAAACAATCCAAGGCGTAGCTTTGCGGTTGAAGATCTGGAAGATCTGACCCGGTCCGTGCGTGAAAAGGGAATCGTTCAGCCCATTCTTGTGCGGCCTCAACCTGGTAAGCCGGTGAGCGATAATCGTTATGAAATCATCGCCGGTGAACGTCGCTGGCGGGCCGCGCAGGCGGCAGGATTGCACGAAATACCTGTTTTAATACAGGCAGTTAGCGATAAGGAAGCCCTGGAGCTTGCGATTGTCGAGAATGTCCAGCGTTCTGACCTCAACCCCATTGAGGAAGCGCGCGGTTATCAGCAATTGCTGGATGGGTTCGACTATACCCAGCAGGACCTTGCCACCGTTATTGGCAAAAGCCGCAGTCACGTTGCCAATACGCTGCGTCTTCTGAAACTGCCGGATGGTGTGCAAAAACTTCTTCAGGATGGTGAATTGACAGCCGGCCACGCCAAGATACTGGTGGCTGCAGATGATCCAGCGGCGCTTGCGAGCCAGATTGTCGATGGCAATATGAGTGTCCGTGCTGCAGAAACCCTGGCACGCAGTGCCGGTGAAAGCCAAAAGGGCTCTAATTCATCACAATCGACTGCTTCTGCCCTTGTGAAGGATGCAGATACGCAGGCGCTTGAAAACAGTCTGTCCGAGGTTCTGGGTTTACTGGTTGACCTTAGGCATAAGCCAAACGGAACCGGTGAATTGCGCGTCAAATACAAGACACTTGATCAGCTCGATTTCATTACAGCAAAGCTGAGAAGCTGATCGTCCGCTGTTGACGCCGTTCAATTTGGTTTCCTGCAATCAAACAGCTTCTTAACGCTGATTTGCGGCGGCGCGTAATTGAATCATGAATCCGTCGTCAAACCCTTGTCCTTGTGGTAAAATGACACCATATTGCAAGTGAGTTTTACCCGGGGTTGCTCCTCCCATCCCTTGATCTGTTTTTTAAGAGGATACAATGGCTGATCTAAATCGTCGTACATTTGGGCAGGCAGGCGTTCAATCGCAGGCGGATATCGATGAAGGCCTCCGCGCCTACATGCTCAAAGTTTATAATTACATGGCCATCGGCCTTGCGCTGACAGGCGTTGCTGCTCTGTTGTTTGCCAATCTGGCAACAACGGGTGATGCATCCGCTGCGGCCGCACAATTGCCGAATGGCAAGATGCTAACGGAATTCGGTGTTATGCTCTTCACTTCACCATTGCGTTGGGTCGTGATGCTGGCACCTTTGGGCCTTGTGTTCTTTCTGGTTGCCAAGGTTCCGACCATGAGTGTGAGTGCAGCGCAAACCACATTCTGGGCTTATGCGGCCTTGATGGGCGTTTCCCTGTCTTCAATTTTCGTCATCTACACGCCTGAGAGCATCACGCAGGTGTTCTTTGTCACTTCAGCGTCCTTCCTGGGGCTCAGCCTTTATGGTTATACAACCAAAAAGGATCTGTCCGGCTGGGGTTCGTTCCTGATGATGGGCCTGATCGGCATTATTCTTGCGTCGATCGTGAACATTTTCCTTGGTTCAAGCGCGCTGCAATTCGCCATTTCGGTGATCGGTGTTCTGGTGTTTGCGGGCCTCACCGCCTATGACACCCAGCAGATCAAGAACATGTATGATGTTAATGATGACGGCACGGCCTCAGGTCGCAAAGCGATCATGGGTGCGTTGAAGCTCTATCTCGACTTCGTCAATCTCTTCATCATGTTGTTGCACCTCTTCGGAAATCGCAATTAACATTCTGCGGACATTTGAATAAACTTAAAGCGCGGTCCTTTGGGCCGCGCTTTTTGATTCGAACATGAAGTCACACAGAATGACAAACGCCCCTGCAAAGTTTCAAGTATCACTACCGCAGACCACGGATTTGCCGTTTATCCAGGCGATCTATGAGCACGCTGTTCGGACTGGCACCGCTTCCTTTGAGCTGACCCCCCCAGATATCACTGAAATGACGCAGCGTTATCATGCGCTGGTAGATCATGAATTTCCTTACTTTGTCGCCAAGGACTTGAATGGAAACCTGCTGGGCTACGCCTATGCCGGCCTCTATCGAACGCGTCCTGCCTATCGGTTTACCTTGGAGGATTCGATTTATATTGCACCTGAGGCACAAGGTCTTGGCGTTGGACGTGCGCTTTTGACCCGTGTCATCGAAGACGCGACCATTAAGGGCTTTCGGCAAATGATCGCCGTGATTGGCGATAGTCAGCATGAAGCGTCCATTGCTTTGCACCTGCGGCTTGGCTTTGAACATACAGGTGTGTTCCGTGATGTTGGCTGGAAACAAAACCGTTGGCTCGACAGCGTTTTGATGCAACGATTTCTGGGTGAAGGCGGAAAGACGCCTGCCGAAGACTAAACGGATTCACAGTGGCTGGATATTCAAAGACACCCCTTTTCAAGAAACTCGGGCTTAAACCCGATATGAAAGCGGTGTGTCTCAACGCACCCGAAAATTACCTGGCATTGCTGGGGGCGGATGCGCCCGAACAAGACTGGCTTGATAGTCTGAGCACCGCGTGCGACTTCGTCCATCTGTTTACAAAGTCAAAGGCTGAGTTGCAGGCACGTCTGCCCGCATGTCAGGGCTCGATCAAGGCCAATGGAATGATCTGGGTTTCATGGCCCAAGAAAGCCTCAAAAGTCCCTACCGATATTACAGAAGATACCATTCGCTCCATCTGTCTGCCATCGGGCTTGGTTGACGTCAAGGTTTGCGCGGTCGACGATGTCTGGTCAGGGCTGAAACTTGTGATCCGCAAGGAATTGCGGTGATGCGGGCATGAGACGATGAAGAAATCTTTGAACCGGTTCCTGATCTGATGGCCTCCTCAAAGCCAAAGCCAAAGCTAAAGCCAAAGGAAACCGAGCTCTATCCTCCGATCAAAGCTTTTCTTGAAAACCAGGGCTATGAGGTCAAGGGAGAGATCGGCGCGGCAGATGTGGTTGGTGTGCGTGGTTCGGAAGCCCCTGTCATTGTTGAGTTGAAAACCGGATTTTCCCTATCCCTGTTTCATCAGGCCATAGATCGACAGTCCATGACTGACGCTGTCTATGTGGCTGTGCCGCGGAGCACAGGCAGGATATTTTTGAAGATGCTGCAGAACAATAAGTCTCTGTGTCGGCGCCTGGGTCTTGGCCTTATGACGGTTCGCATCAAGGATTCTTTTGTTGAAGTCCATCTGGACCCTGCACCCTATAGACCACGAAGCTCAAAGCCCCGCATCTCTCGCTTGCTCAGGGAATTTGAAAAACGCGTTGGTGACCCGAATAAGGGCGGGGCAACACGTAAGGGTCTGATAACAGCCTACCGGCAGGATGCGTTGCGTTGCGTTGCTGTCCTGTCCGACAACGGCCCCATGAAGGCCGCCACTGTTGCAGCGGAGGCGAATGTCGATAGAGCCAGACGTATTATGGCAGATGATCACTATGGGTGGTTTGAGCGTGTCTCTACAGGCATCTATGTTCTTACCCCGAAGGGCGTCACTGCCGTCTCTGACTATGCCAGTGAACTGAAAACAATCGTTTCAACTCTCAAAAATGGCTCAGTTTAATCCAACCCGTTCAACACTGTTGCAAAGATGGGCGGTTTGAGGCCAAATATCTGACGCAGCGGTGTTTCGGGCCACCCGGTATCAAATCTGGCTCTGGGTGAATTGTCTATTTTATGAACAATACTTCATTGGTGTATCAGTTTTTATGATCAATACCGTTATTCTGGGGATTGCTTTTGTGGCAGGAACCATCCTTTTGGTCCTGTTCGGCTATTTTTTGATGCGTCGGATTGCTGCCCCGCATGTTGTTTCTGACAGCAAGGATTTGGCTGGTTCTGTCATCTTTCGGATTTCCGCATTGCACGGGCTTATTCTTGCCCTGGTGTTTGCCCAGCAAATGTTTGAGTACCACAAACTTCAGGACGAGACGGTTCGCGAAGCTTCGGTGATTACTGATATCTATTTCGATATCGAACGCCATGGCGGCGCGGAAATCGTGGAAATCCGGACCAGCCTTCAAAAATATGTGGCACTTGTCGTCAACGAAGAATGGCAGTCTTTGTCTCAAGACGGTGAATTGTCTCCTGCGGCATGGAAAGAATGGGAAAAGGTCTATGACATAATTCTGGATCTTGAGACGAATACGCTGAGGCAGCAGGATTTAAGGCGTTTCATGCTGAGCGATATCCGAACAGTTGCCGAAATGCGTACAGGAGGGCAGGTCACGGTCTGAAAACTGTCAGCAACATGTTCTGGTTTGCCGCAATTTCGGGTATCTTTCTGGTTTCATTAGCTTATTATTGTTTCACACCGACCGTTCATCATGTTGTCTTAATCAGTATTTTTGCAGCGTTCACAGGCATCATTTTGTTCTTTATCTTCTCTTTCTCCGATCCATTCGGGGCGCCAGGCGCATTGCAAGCAAGCGCATTTGAACGATTGCTTTCCAATAACTTTGCCGACTAAGTTATTCTGATTTACACCAACTGGCGCATTGTGAGCGATTGATCTGGAAACGTATCGTGGCGCATTGATCGCCATGCAATCAGAGTATTTCCATGGACATTGTCGACATCATCAAATCGATTGAGGGCACTGAAACTGGCGCATTGGTAGCTCTGGTTCTGGCCTTGCTGTCTGCCATGGCCCATGCGTTGTTCGGGGCGGTGTTGAAATCCGGCGACCCGATCCTCAATCGAGGTGCCATCAATGTCTGTTATGGATTGGCAGCGGCACCCCTTGCCCTGTTTGTTGCGCCCTGGCCGTCAGATGAATTGTGGCCGATCCTGTTTCTCGTCTATCTGGTGCATTTTGCCTATGAATGGTTTCAGGTGAAGTCGTTTGAACATGGCGCTTTTGTGCTGGTCTATCCCATTGGACGCGGTTCTGGCCCTTTGTTGATCGCCCTCGCGGCGATTTTTGTATTCAATGAGAAACTGTATTGGAATCAATGGTTTGGAATTCTGATGATTTCCGGTGGCATCCTGGGGTTGGCTCAGGTCAATTTGAAAAGCGCGCTTTTGAAGGGCGAGAATATGCGCGGTTTGCACTTGGCTCTTGGTTTTGCCTTGGGAACCGGCTTTCTGATTGCGGTTTACACCACGATTGATGCCTATGGCATCAGGCTGGCGGACAATCCCTTTACGTTTCTCGCATGGTTTTTCTTCATGGGGCTGTTCAGCTCTCCCATTATTGCCATTTTGAAATACCGACGATTGGAAGTGCCGGTTGACAAGGTTGCATTGTTCGCCCGGGGGCTGCTGGGCGCCATTATCGCTGTTATCAGTTTTGGTTCAGTGATGCTGGCGACACGACTTGGACAGGTTGCCACAGTCGCCGCGCTGCGTGAGACATCCATCATATTTGCAACAGCTCTGGGTGTCTTTGTTTTCAAAGAACAGGTAACGGCATCCCGACTGTTGCTGATCGGTTTGATTGCCGCCGGTGCCGTGATGGTTGAGATATGATCGTAATCAGTAATTAGCCGGCTATATTTAGGCGCTCAACTCGGTTGAAGGATTCACCGGAATAACAAAGCTCTTGAAGGCTGCAGGCTCTGCAAGGCTGGAATAGATGCGCATGGCAATATCGTTCTTTTCCGATACCAGCCAGCGCACATAGGTCCAGTTGCGGGTGTTGCCAATCTCGGTCAGTTCCCTGACAAGTTCAGAGCTGATGCCCAGACCCCTGTGTTCATACCCGACGAAAAGGTCATCCAACTGGCCGGTGCGGCGACCGCTAATGGCTTCAGGAAGGTCGAAAAAGATGGCAAAGCCGACCAGTACATCATCCCGGAACGCGCCCAGAACTTCTGCTGTGGAATCCTGGAGAAGGGTCTCGGCATAATACTGGTCGGGGCGGCGCGGTGCGCCCCGGCGCAGCATCTGTGCGTAAGAGGCTATAAGCGGCGCGAGTGTAAGCGCGTCGCTATCGACAAGCATTCGCATGCTGAGCCCTTTAACGGCCATGATTTATGCTCCCGCTCCGTCGGCTAGCACATTCAGTTCCGCCAGAATGGCTTCGCCCATGCCCTTTGTTCCGACCTTAGTCATCCCATCTGTATAGATATCGCCAGTCCGGAAGCCTTTTTCAAGAACACCGGCAATAGCCTTTTCAACCAGAGTGGCTGTATCGCCCATATCCAGTGAATAGCGCAGTGCCATGGAGAGGCTTGAAATCATGGCAATCGGGTTCGCCTGGCCCGTGCCGGCAATATCC
>CAZOCA010000102.1:0-8205 GCA_964578105.1 uncultured Pararhizobium sp. | reverse complement strand
CTGCTGAAGCGTGCGGATTTCATTACGCTGCATACGCCGCTGACAGACAAGACCCGCAACATTATTGATGCAGCGGCCATTGAAAAAATGAAAAAAGGTGTTCGGATCATCAATTGTGCACGTGGTGGGCTAATTGATGAAGATGCACTGGCTGACGGTTTGAAGTCCGGTAAGGTGGCCGGAGCTGCGATTGACGTGTTTTCCACGGAGCCCGCGACAGACAGTGTGTTGTTCAACCTGCCAAATGTTGTCTGCACCCCGCATCTGGGGGCAGCGACTACCGAGGCACAGGAAAATGTGGCCATTCAGGTGGCTGAGCAAATGTCGGAATATCTGCTGAATGGTGCGGTTACCAATGCGCTGAACATGCCTTCCATTTCGGCTGAAGAAGCACCGCTTCTGGCACCTTTTGTCAAATTGGCTGATTTGCTTGGGTCATTTGCCGGTCAACTGACTGAATCCGGCATCTCCGGCATTCGCATTGAATATGAAGGCGATGTGGCCGAGATGAATGTACGGGCACTGACCGCCGCAGCTTTGACGGGCGTTCTGCAGCCACAATTGCAGACGGTCAATATGGTGTCTGCGCCTGCTATTGCCAAAGAACGTGGCATCAAGGTGGAAGAGGTGCGTCGCTCCCAGGAAGGTGTTTACGAAAACTATATCCGCCTGACTGTGATCACCGAACGCCAGGAACGGTCTGTTGCCGGTACGGTGTTTGCCGATGGCAAGCCGCGGATCATCCAGATCAAGGGCATCAATATGGAAGCCGAATTGAAGCCACGCATGCTGTATGTCACCAATGATGACCGGCCCGGATTTATTGGTAATATCGGAACCGTGCTGGGTGCAGCTGGCGTCAACATTGCGCATATGCAGTTTGGCCGGGATTCTGAAGGTGGAAATGCCATTGCACTTGTGGCTGTTGATCAGGAAGTCAACGCTGAAGTCATGGCAACAATCAACGCGCTGGAAAACGTTCAGCAGGTCAAGCCGCTGAACTTTATGCTCTAAAAAACGGCGCTGAACCAAACATATCCTGCAGCGGTCATTGACTGTCCCCGTCTGGCGCAATATTGAACAGGCAACTGCCTAAATATTAGCCGTGGGGGGAATAATGAACGCTGCAGATACTGCCTGGATTCTAACGAGCACTGCCTTGGTGCTTTTAATGACGTTGCCGGGGCTCGCCCTGTTTTATGGCGGGCTGGTGCAATCCAGAAACATCCTGTCAGTGCTGATGCATTGCATGGCAATAGCTTGCCTTGCTTCCGTCTTGTGGCTGGTTGTGGGTTACTCCCTGGCCTTTTCTGAAGGCTCGGCCTGGATTGGAGGGCTGCAGAAAGCCTTTCTGAACGGTGTGGGACGAGACACAGTCTATGATGGAACCACGCTGCCAGAGACGGTGTTTTTCACGTTCCAGATGACATTTGCGATCATCACACCTGCTTTGATGGTGGGCGCATTTGTTGAACGCATCAAGTTTTCCGCCGTGCTCATTATCAGTGCAGCCTGGCTGCTCATTGTTTACGCACCTGTGACCCATTGGGTCTGGGGCGGTGGCTGGTTGGCCGAACGTGGTGTGATGGACTTTGCCGGAGGCATCGTGGTTCATGTGACAGCCGGTGCCTCGGCGGCGGTGATCGCCGTCATGCTTGGTGCTCGCAGTGGCTTTCCCAAAACGGTGCAGCCTCCGCACGCACCCTGGATGGTTATGGTTGGCGCGTCCTTATTGTGGGTCGGCTGGTTCGGTTTCAATGCGGGCAGTGCGCTTGGTGCCAATGGCGATGCCGGGATGGCAATGCTTGTGACGCATATGTCGGCTGCGACCGCATCACTTGTCTGGGTTGTGATTGAGTGGGTTCGGTTTGGAAAACCCTCCCTTGTCGGCATGGTTACAGGCACAATTGCCGGTCTTGCCACCATCACACCCGCCTCGGGTTTTGTTGGCCCAATGGCTGGCATGATGCTTGGCTTGGCGGGCGGCGTTGTCTGCTACATTGCTGTTGATCTGGTGAAGCACAGATGGAAAGTGGATGATTCTCTGGACGTCCTTGCTGTCCACGGTATTGGCGGTGCGCTGGGCACACTTCTGACGGCATTCCTTGCAGGATTGCCGGGTGGAACGGGTTTGGGTGAAACCACTATTGGCAGCCAATTTGCGGTTCAGTTGCTTGGCGTTGGCTCAGTCCTTGTCTGGTCGGTTATCGCGACCATCATAATTGTATGGATCACCAAAGCGTTGGTAGGGCTGCGGGTCAATGAAGAGGAAGAGCTTGAAGGACTTGACTTTTCCACTCATGGTGAGAGTGGATACAGGTTGTAAGCGAACAAGATCAGGAGTTATTTATGAAATATATAATTGCCATTATTCAGCCGCACAGGCTGGATCCTGTTCGTGAAGCTCTTTCGGAAGTCGGGGTCAGTGGCCTGACCGTGACAGAGGCTAAGGGTTATGGACGCCAGAAGGGGCACACGGAAATCTACCGTGGTGCCGAATATGCTGTCCACTATCTGCCGAAGGTAAAGTTGGAAATTGCGGTTTCTGATGATCAGTGCGAGCGGGTCATGGAAGTGCTGAGCAATGAAGCGCGGACTGGCAATATTGGAGACGGCAAGATTTTTGTGCTGCCACTTGAAAGTGCTGTTCGTATTCGCACTGGCGAAACCGGTGATGCAGCCGTGTGATGCGGCAAACATCTTCTTAAACAATCGCGTCAGGCATCAGCTTTGTGCAGGTGCCTGACTGCATCCTTTTGTTTCACGGCTCCCACGTGTCTCACGGCAATGGCAAACGACTTTTGCGTTGCGCCAATATGACACCCAGCAGAATAAGCCCATATCCGGCAGCATGAAACAAAGCGGGTTGTTCTCCTAAGAACAGAATTGCCATCAATGATCCGAACAACGGCATAAGGTGGAAAAAGGGGCCAGCCCTGTTGGCGCCAATCAACTCTACACCGCGGTTGAAGCAGCCATACGCCATCAGACTTGCGAACAGGATGACATAGGCAAAGGCTGCAAAACTGCGCCAGGACAGTTCAGTTGGTGCGCCGGTTTCCAGTTCCCAGAAGAACGCTGGCAGCAACATAATGGCGCCGAACACCACTGTAACCCACAGAAAGCTGACCCAGTGCATTTTTGGCCTCTTGCGCAGGACGGATGAGTAAATTCCGTAAAACAGCAAGGCACAGAAGAACAGAATGTCACCTATATTGAAGTCCAGCGACAATAAAATATCAGGCTGACCACCCGTCAGGATGATCAAAACGCCAAGCAGAGAAATGAGCGTTCCAGCCAATTGGCGCGGTGTCATCGCATCGCCAAACAGAGCGAGAGACCAGAAACCGATAACCAGCGGCGCTGCTGACTGAAGCAGCAGACCGTTCAGAGCTGTGGTGTGCTGCAAACCCAAATAGGCAAGCGTGTTGTAGATGGTGATACCAGTGAAAGCCAAAAGCAGCATAAGGGGCAAATTCTTGCGGATGACTGGCCAGTCAGTTCTGACATAGCGCCATGCGAAGGGCGTCAGCAGCAGACTTGCCCCGATCCAGCGAATTTGCGCCAGCATGATCGGCGGGATTTCACCTGCGACTGCTCTGGCAAGAACCACATTCCCTGACCAGCACAGCATTGTGGTTGCCAGCAGCAGGTAGGGTTGATTGAACAACCATATGAAGGCATTTTTCAGCGGAGAAGAACGCAAAATAGTCGACCCAAATCTGATGTGACATGAGATGTGATTTACAGGCTCTGGACCGGACTATCAGACCGGTAGGATTTGAGGTGTTTCTATACCAAATTTGCCTCTTGGACCATGGGACGAACAATTGCCGTGAAATTTATCAATCCAATTCCTTTCGTTGCAGATATTGCGCGTGCAAAAGCCTTTTACAGTGATGTGCTTGGGCTGAATTTTTTGCAGGACCACGGCAATTTTGTGCAATTTGACAGTGGCTTTGCTTTGCATGAAGGCAAGTCCCTTCACCACACTGTTTATGGTGAGGATCCTGAAACCGGGGATGCTCAAGTTGAGGATGCTGAAAGCGCGCAGTCTTATGGGCGCGGCAATCTGGTTTTATATTTTGAAGATGATGAACTGGACGCCACATTTGACCGGATCGGTGACCAGCTCAATATGATTCACGCCATACAGCAACAGGAATGGGGACAAAGGGTGTTCCGGTTTTATGATCCTGATGGACATATTGTTGAGATTGGAGAGCCTCAAAAACCGGTTTGAGTGCTCTGAATGAACCAACCTTGCGGGAGCTGAGAGTAATTTGGATGAATTTTGCTTAAAACCGGGGCTTTCCTTGCCTGCAGATTTGCCAAGGCGCTCGGAATTGCGTATGCGCATGGGCGCTGGATTCAAAGTCCGGGAATTTCAATTTTTAATAAGAGGCTTTCAACATGGCCAATGTGGTTGTCGTCGGCTCGCAATGGGGTGACGAAGGCAAGGGTAAGATTGTGGACTGGTTGTCCGAACGCGCTGATATCGTGGTTCGGTTTCAGGGGGGGCACAACGCCGGCCATACATTGGTCATCGATGGGGTCAGCTACAAGTTGAGCCTGCTTCCATCAGGTCTGGTGCGTGGCAAGCTATCGGTAATTGGCAATGGCGTCGTCATTGATCCGCATGCGTTGGTCGCAGAAATTGCGCGGCTGCGGGCGCAGGGTATCATGATTGATCGTAGCGTGTTGCGCATTGCTGACAACGCAACGCTGATCCTGTCCTTGCACCGTGAGCTGGATGCTGTGCGAGAGAATTCAAACACCGGAACCAAAATTGGCACAACCAAGCGCGGCATTGGTCCAGCTTATGAAGACAAGGTAGGACGGCGCGCCATCCGGGTGATGGATCTGGCCAATTTGAAAACGCTTCCAGACAAGATTGACCGTCTGTTAAGCCATCACAATCCGCTTCGGCGCGGTCTTGGCTATGCAGAAATTGATCCTCAGAGTTTGATTGACGAGTTAGAATCGGTTGCTGATGAAGTTCTGCCTTACATGGATACCGTGTGGAAGTTGCTCGATGATGAGCGCAAGGCCGGAAAACGCATTTTATTTGAGGGCGCGCAGGGCGCGTTGCTGGACATTGACCACGGCACGTATCCGTTCGTGACATCTTCCAACACGACAGCGGGACAAGCCGCTACCGGGTCCGGCCTTGGGCCGGGCGCGATTGGCTATGTTCTAGGCATTACCAAGGCCTATACGACACGGGTCGGTGAAGGACCTTTTCCCACGGAACAGCTGAATGAAACCGGCGAGTACCTTGGTGAGCATGGTCATGAATGGGGCACCGTTACAGGCCGTAAACGGCGCTGTGGCTGGTTTGACGCAGTATTGGTGCGCCAAACTGTTCGCACCAATGGGATGACAGGCATTGCACTGACCAAGCTTGATGTTCTCGACGGGCTTGAAGAAATCAAGATCTGTATCGGTTACAGGCTTGATGGTGAATTGATCGATCATCTTCCTGCCTCACAAGGCGGGCAGCGTCGCATCGAGCCGATTTACGAAAGTTTTGAAGGGTGGAACGCCACCACTGCCGGTGCAACAAGCTGGGCTGAACTGCCTGCACAGGCCATAAAATATGTGCGCAGGATTGAAGAATTGATCGGTGCGCCGGTTGCCATGTTATCAACCAGCCCAGAGCGGGATCACACAATTCTTGTGCATGATCCGTTTCATGATTAAGGTTATGTTAGGGTTTTGATCACGAGATCTGAAACCCGGGTTGGGCAGCCCAAGCATCGGCTGAAGACTAATGGAAAAAGTGTAAGCGTATGGCTGATTTCTACAAGGTTTTGAGAAAAACAATCGAAGCTCTTCCTGTGGCAACGGGGCAGGCGCGACGGTCCGTCTATGACCGCGCACGAACTGCAATCAGCAGACAGCTTGATGCCATGAATCCACCCTTGCCACCCTCAGAGGTTTCGCGGCAAAGGCTGGAACTGGAAGATAGTATTCGCTCGGTCGAGGAAGATTATGTTTCCGGGAAGATCATAACCGATTCCGAACGCGAAAATGCTGCGCGCCTTGCGCAACTGGAAGAAGAGGAAGCCCAGTTCAGGGCACAACGCTCCTCCCGTCAGGTTCAGGACGAAGCCGAAGAGATGCGCAGAGCAGCGCCGCCCGAGCCTGCTCAGCCACCCAGCCCGCCACAACCTCAGCCGCGCATGCCTGAGCCTGCTCTGCGGGAAGAGCCGTCTGTGGCGGCGTTTGACGCCGCTGTGGCATCAGCCCGCTCGCTGAGCGAACCCAGTCTTGATGAACCGCCGCTGAGAGCTGCACCAGTTCAGCGCGAGCCCGTGCGATCACGTGCGCCTGATCCGGCACCTGCTGCGCCGCGCAACAAACGTGAAGGACTGTCACGACGTCGTGGCCGCGAAGACTATTATGATGCGCCGGCGCTGGATGATCCGTATATGGATGATGTGGCTGACGAGCAGGATGACTATTATGATGAGCCAGAATTAGCATCTGATCGCCCTGATCCGCGCGCTGAGCGAGACCAACGCGGTGGTCGTGGTGGACGCGGTGGCGGCAGGGGCAATGCCGATGCCTATTATGATGATCGTCAGCCCTATCCGGGGGAACGTCCAAGACGCCGCATCTGGCCATGGATTCTCATGCTTCTGGTTCTCATCGCACTGGGTGCTGGCGGATGGTGGGCCTTCCAGAACCAGGAAAAGGTGATGTCCACCTTTGAGAACTGGCTCGATTATGGGTCTAGCGATGTCAGTCCATTGCAACCGGCTATCGGCGAGGGCGCTGCTGGCGATGGTCCGCGACGGGTCAATGCCAGTGATGATCCCGAATCTTCGAAAAATGATGGCCGTATTATTGACGATTCAGGACAGATGAACCCTGACGTCGAACAGGGTGATGATGGTTCCGCCGTTGGCGAGGGCGTTTTGCCGCAGCGCGCCATTCTGTATGAAGAAGGTGCTACAGCCGAGGATTCAAGAGCTGTTGCCGGTGGCACATCCTGGAGCCTTGGCGACGATAATGGGTCTCCAATCATTATTGGGCGGGTGGAAATCCCTCAACGCCGCTTGTTCTTCGATATCATTATTCGCAAAAATGAAGATGATTCCCTTGCCTCTGCCAGTCATCTGGTCGAAATATCCTATCAGGCACCGCCGCGATTTGTGGGCGGCGGAATTGAAGATATTCCGGCATTGCTGCTGAAAAGCAGCGAGGAAGCACAGGGCGAATTGCTGGCTTCAGCTGGCGTCAAAGTGTCTGACACGCTGTTCTGGCTGGCGCTTTCCGCAACACCTGAGAATGAGGTGAATAATCTGAAGCTGCTTCGTGAGGGCAGTTGGTTCGATTTGCCTGTGCGCTACAAGAACGACAAGCGCGCGATCGTGACACTTGAAAAGGGGCGCGAAGGTGAAGTCGTGTTTGCACAGGCTCTGGAAGCCTGGAACCGAGGAAACTGATCTGGCGCTTGAAGCGCAAAGAAAATCTGACTAAGCTGAAATTGTTTCGAGGGGTGTCCCGGCGTTAACGGGGCTGAGATGGAAGCAGGTTCATAATCCGATATCGGATTTGGATCGCGCGTTTCTGGACCCTTTGAACCTGATCCGGATCATGCCGGCGAAGGGACGAAGACCTGAATTCTCCGTTTGCGTACCTTTCCGCATGGTCCTCTGTTTTTGAGGACTCCACTCGCGTGACACGCAGCGTGAACACGACCACAACACACAGACGACTTACGGGTGCGCTTTTGCGCGCATTGGTTATTTGCGCCCTCCTGATTGCTCTCTGGCAGGCGGTTGTCGTTCTGTTTGATCTGCCGCCCTTTATGCTGCCAGGACCCTTTCGAGTGGCTGCCAGCCTTGCCAATAATTTTTCCTATCTGCTTGGTCATGCAGCGGTCACTGCAAGCGAAATTCTGCTTGGCTTGTTGCTGGGCCTCGTGCTGGGCGTTGCTACGGGGCTTTTCATGGCCATGTCGCCATCGGCAGAGCGGATGGTGTTTCCTGTGGTTCTGGCGACACAGGCCCTGCCAGTCTTTGCCATTGCGCCACTGCTGGTGCTTTGGTTCGGCTTTGGGCTTGCGTCGAAGGTTATCATGGCGACGCTGATTATCTATTTTCCCATTACCTCGGCCTTTTTTGATGGGTTGCGGCGCACAGATCCGGATTTGCTGGATCTGGGGCGCATAGCCGGGGCCAGCCCGTTGCAAAG
>CAZOCA010000101.1:4418-8213 GCA_964578105.1 uncultured Pararhizobium sp. | reverse complement strand
GTTGTGATCGAGCCATTGAGGATAAACGGCATAAAGGTGAGCGTCGCGACCATGGCGTTTGGCAACAAATGCCGCCACATGATCGTCATGTTGCCGACGCCCAAAGCACGGGCTGCGTTGACGTATTCAAAGTTTCGGGCGCGCAGGAATTCGGCCCGCACAACAGCCACCAGACTGACCCAAGAAAACAGCAGCAGAATACCGAGCAATATCCAGAAGTTCGGTGTGATGATGGCGGCCAATATCAACAACAGATAGAGCGTTGGAACCGAGGTCCAGATTTCAATGAAACGCTGAAACAGAAGATCCGTCCAGCCACCGAAATAGCCCTGCGTCGCGCCAGCAGCAATGCCAATGATGGACGAGAAAATTGTCAACGTCAGACCAAACAGAACCGATATCCGGAAGCCATATATCAGGCGGGCCATAACATCTCGGGCCTGATCATCCGTCCCGAACCAGTTCCAGTTGCCGATGGAGCAATTGGGATCGTCAACCCCGCCTGGATAACGCTGGCAGCGTTCTTCCTTGTCCAGCATCCATGATGGTGCTGAAGGCGCGGGCGTTGGAATTTCATTGTTTACAGTGCGATAGGAATATCGGATTGGCGCCCATAGAATCCAACCATCCGCCTCGATTTCTTCCAGTACAAATGGATCGCGATAATCTGTCACTGGCAGGAAACCGCCAAATTTCTCTTCAGGGTAATCGACAAAGACCGGTGTCAGAAGTTCGCCCTGATAGGAGATGAGCAAAGGTTTGTCGTTGGCAATGAATTCGGCAAACAGGGTAACAAAAAACAACACCAGAAAAATCTGCAGGCTCCAGTAGCCACGGCCATTGCCCTTAAAGTTCTGCCAGCGCCTCTGATTGATTGGCGAGAACCGGCTACGTTTCTCCGGTGCTGCTGCCGCGTCTGTTGTTTCGGCTGGTGTAATTTGTGCGTCCACGACCTACACCTCCCGCGATTCAAAATCGATACGCGGATCAATCCACGTATAGGTCAGATCCGATATCAGACTGACCAGCAGCCCCATGATCGAAAAGATGTAGAGTGTTGCGAAGACCACCGCATAGTCCCTGTTGAGTACGGATTCAAAGCTCAAAAGCCCCAGACCGTCTAACGAGAAGATCGTTTCAATCAGCAAAGACCCGGAGAAAAATGCTCCGATAAAAGCGCCCGGAAACCCTGCGATCACAATCAGCATCGCGTTTCGGAATACATGGCCATATAAAACCTGACGATTGGACACGCCTTTTGCCTTGGCTGTGACCACATACTGTTTGCGAATTTCATCCAGAAACGAGTTTTTCGTGAGCAATGTGGAGGTCGCGAAAGCAGCCAGCGCCATAGCTGTCAAAGGCAAGACCAGATGCCAGAAGTAATCCAGCACTTTCTCAAACAGATTTAGCTGGTCAAAATTCTCTGACGTCAGACCGCGCAAGGGGAAAATATCCCAGAAACTGCCGCCGGCAAACACAACAATCAGCAAGATCGCAATCAAAAACCCCGGAACCGCGTAGCCGACAATGATGATTGAAGAGGTCCATACATCAAACCGGCTTCCGTCACGCACAGCTTTGGAAATGCCGAGAGGGATTGAGATGCCGTAGGAAATCAGGGTCATCCAGAGGCCGAGTGAAATCGAGACAGGCATTTTTTCTTTAATGAGATCAATGACGCTCACATCGCGAAAATAGCTGTTGCCGAAATCAAAGCGCACATAATTCCAGAGCATGGAGAAAAAGCGCTCAACCGGCGGTTTGTCAAAGCCAAAGTCTTTTTCCAGCTGAAGGATAAACTCCGGGTCCAGGCCCTGTGCGCCGCGATAACGGGAGTTGATCGGGTCAGCCTGACCGGATTGTTCCAGATTGTTTTCACCAACCGATCCAAAATCACCGCCAGACCCGCTGATGCGCTCTGTGGCTGAGATGGAATTGCCGGATAGTTTTGCAATCACCTGTTCAACCGGCCCACCGGGCGCGAACTGGATGATGACAAAGGTAATAGCCATAATCCCAAACAAGGTTGGGATCATGAGCAAAAAGCGTTTCAGAATATAAGCGGCCATAATTCTATCGACTCAAACTGTTATTGCGTCAGATCGGCTTGGACCACCAAGTGGTTTCCACAGGGAAATAGTAATCCGGTTTTGTGTCTGGCCATTCATATTTATCCCATACTGCTATTCGATGATTTGCCGAATACCACCCTGGAAGCCAGTAATGGCCAGCACGGACCACCCGGTCAAGAGCCCGCCATGCAGCTAGATGAGTTTCGCGGTCTTTTGCAGCTTCCACTATTTCTGTCAGTGCATCTACAACCGGGTCTTTGATACCAGCCCAATTGTTGCTTCCCTCCAGATCAGCAGAGCGTGAAGAGAACAATTGATCAGCAGATGTAAACGGCGTGGCTGCCAGTGATAGCGCAGTGCCGACCATGTCGTAGTCAAAGACGGAGGAGCGGGCCTGGAACTGCGCCGGATCCACGACGCGTATTGTTGCCTCAATGCCCACAGCGCGAAGCGAGTCTACATATTTGCCATAGACGCGTTCAAACACGGGCGAACGCACCATAATTTCCATCGTCAGTTTCTGACCATTTTCATTATACAGCCCGCCGTCCCGGCGCTGCCAGCCAGCTTCTGACAAGAGTTCCGAGGCACGCCGCAGCAAGCTGCGGTCCCGGCCGCTGCCATCTGAGACCGGCGGAAGATAGGCTTCGCCAAATACGGCTTCGGGCAATTGGTCGCGGAAAGGCTCCAACAGCGCAAGCTCCATGCCGCTCGCCACGCCTTCTGCCTTGTAAATCGACCCTTCGACATATGAGGAAACACGGGAATAGGCGTTGAAGAACAGGTTTTCATTGACCCATTCATAATCGAAGCAAAGCACCAGTGCTTCCCGGGTTCGCGGGTCGGCAAATTTCTGGCGTCTGGTGTTCAGAAAGGACCCCTGAAATCGCGGACGCATCTCAGCTGGAAACAATACTTTCTTGATCCGACCATCAAGAGCGGCCGGAAAATTGTATTCCGTTTCCCAGGTCTTGGACGTGAATTCCTGCCGGAATGTCATATTCCCTTTTTTGAAGGCTTCAAAAGCGGTCTGTCGCTCGCGGTAGAACTCAACACGCACCACGTCGAAATTGGCCTGACCGCGCGTAACGGGCAAATCCTTTGCCCAATAATCTTCCACGCGCTCGTACTCCAGAAAGGCTCCGGCATCGAAGCGGCCAATCCTGTATGGGCCTGACGCAAGGGGCGGGTCCATGGTGGACGCAGTAAAGTCCCGATCAGCGTAATAGGCTTTTGAGAAAATCGGCGCGTCGGCAATCTCAAATATCAGGCCGCGGGACTGGGTGCCATCCAGTGTGACCAGAAGATGCCCTGCATCAAGCGCTTCTACGGTCGTTACCTTGCGAAAGCTCTGGGTGAAATCAGGGTGTCCCTTCTCTTTCAGTGTCGTCAGAGAAAATGCCACATCTTCTGCCGTCAACGGCGTCCCATCGTGGAATCGGGCTTCTGGGCGTAGAGCAAACAAAAAGCTGTTGCCGTCTTTGGAAACCGTAATGCTGTCTGCCACCAACCCATAGACCGCATCTGGCTCATCATGGGCACGAGCCATCAGCGTATCATAGATCAGTTCTAGCCGTGGCGGGGCATCCCCCTTGGTGACGTGGCCATTCAACGTGTTAAAGGTTTGTGGATTCTGATTGTGGAACCAACTGCCCGGCGCAAGGACAAAACGTCCGCCTTTGGGCGCCGTTGGATTGGCATAGTCAAAGTGGGAAAAGTC
>CAZOCA010000101.1:0-4408 GCA_964578105.1 uncultured Pararhizobium sp. | reverse complement strand
GGATATTTCAGATCACCAAAGATAGACAGGCCGTGACGTGCAGGCTGATCTGCAAAGCCTTCAACCTGCTTGACCAGTGTTTGTGCAAGTACCGGGCCTGCCGCAAGGCTCAGCAATGTCCCACCGGCAAAGATCAATCCTTCACGCCGGGTTATGCCTGTCGGGGTTCGCTTTTTCATTCGGCAGCCTCAACGCGGGCGGCCTTTTCATCATCATACCACCAGATAGTCGGGAAGCCCGGTTCAGCGAAGGCTGGCAGTGTCTCTGGATGGGAAAAACGATTCCAACGAGCCGTGCGTGTCGACAATAACGTCCAGCCCGGGATGATGTAATGATTAGCCAGCAGAACCCTGTCCATTGCCTTCGTCGCAGCGATCAGTTCATCGCGGTCCTTGGCAAAGATTATGCGTTGAATGAGCTTGTCAACGGCGGGGTTTTTAACCCCTGCCCAATTGCGCGCACTTTCCTGGTCCGCAGCAGCAGAGCCAAAATATTCCAATTGCTCATTCCCCGGAGAAAGTGACTGCGCCCAACCTGAGTAGATGAAGTCAAAGTCACGGCTTCGTACGCGGTTCACCCACTGGGAACTGTCAACAATGCGCACCGAGAGATCCACGCCAATTCGTTCAAAATTCGACTTCAGGCGCAATGCGACCTTCTCAAAACGATTGCTGTTGAGAAGGTACTCAATGGTAAAGGGCTCACCTGTTTCAGCGTTCACCATTTTTCCATCTTTTAGTTTGTAACCTGCTTCTCGAAACAGTTTGATGGCCTCACGCAAATTGGTGCGATATGCGCGCGTGTCACCAGACACCGGATTTTCATAAGGTGTTGTGAAAACCTCCTCTGGAACCATGTCACGCATACCATCAAGCAACTCGAGTTCCAGACCTGTTGGCAGATCTGACGAAGCCAATTCTTCGCCATAAAAATAGGAATCAATGCGTTCGTATTGGTCGAAGAAAAGGGCCTGATTCATTTCGTTGAAATTGAAAGCATAGTTCAGAGCCTTACGAACACGCGGATCCTGAAACTTCTCACGGCGCAAATTGGGGATGAACCCAACCATCAGTCCTCGCCCACGCTCGGCGAAACTCTCTTTGATGACCCTCCCGTCAGTCACTGCGGGGAAATCATATCCGGTGGCCCAGACACGTGCCGTGCTTTCAACCCGATAATCATAATCGTCAGATTTAAAGGCTTCCATCTGGACAACAGAGTCCCGGAAGTATTCGTATCGGATCCGATCAAAATTGTGCTGACCGACATTGACCGGCAAATCCCGGCCCCAGTAATCTTCAACACGTTTATATTCAACGGTGCGGCCGGGAACGACCCTTGAAACGCGGTAAGCGCTGCTTCCAAGCGGGATTTCCAAAGTTCCCTTCGTTATATCCCGTTGTTCGCCCTTTTTATCCGTGCCTTCCCACCAATGCTTGGGCATGACCAGCAGTTGGCCAACAATGTGCGGCAGTTCACGGTTTCCAGTTTGGTCGAATGTGAACATGACCTCATGCTCATTGATAATTTCCACACCACTGACATGCTTGTAGTAATTCTGGTAAACACGGTTGTTCTCGATCAACGTGTTGAACGACCAGGCCACGTCATCGGCTGTCAGCGGCTCTCCGTCGTGCCAACGTGCATCTGGATGCAGTTGGAATGTGACACTGGAGTAGTCGTCAGGATAGCGCATCTGCGTGGCGACCAGCGGATACATTGCTGAGATTTCGTCCAGGGAAGACGCCAACAGAGTGTCGTAAATCAGGCCAAGACCAATCGCCAGATTGCCGCGTTGTGGAACGGAATTGAGGGTGTCAAAAGTGCCGTCCGTTGCCAGACGCACAATTCCACCCTTTGGGGCATCTGGATTGACATAGTCAAAATGAGCAAAATCATCAGCGTATTGCGGCTCGCCAACCAAGGCGGTGGACTTTTTCCACTCGCTCATCGTTTGTGCGTTCGCCGGGCTCACGACCCATAAGGCCGCCAGCATTGTTAGGATCAGCGTTCCCGCCATGATCAGACTGTGCTGAAACCTATCGTCCGCACATGCTCTTATTTGCTCACTTTGTATTGCCAAGACCAGCCTCCTGAAAACGCACCTAAATTCTGAACGATGCCGGAACATCGTCCACCCGTCCTTATTTCTATAGGTTATAAGCCGGACTGGACTAGGGCAAAGGTGCCTTTATGACGAAAATTTAAGCGACGGAGGGGGTAAATCAGGTCACAAACGCAGAATTTCGGCACGAAGCTCGGGAAGACCGGTACCTTTTTCCGAAGATGTCAGCAAAATCTCGGGATGTGCCGCTGGACGTTTGGCTATGGCAGCGCGGGTTTTGTCCAAGGCTTCCTGAAGTTCGGGCGGACGTGGCTTGTCGACTTTTGTCATGACAATCTGATAGGAAACGGCGCTTTTATCCATCAGATCCAGCGCTTTCAGATCAGTATCCTTGATGCCATGGCGGCTGTCGACCAACACATAGGCGCGCCGCAAATTTGGCCGCCCACGCAGATATGAATAGACAAGACGTGTCCACGCTTCGACTTGCCCCTTGGGCGCCTTGGCATAGCCATAGCCTGGCATATCGACGATGGTGATATCGTCGTTTGTGAAAAAATTCAGTTCCTGGGTGCGGCCGGGTGTGTTGGACGTTCGAGCCAAACCATTTTGACCGGTCAGCGCGTTGATCAGACTGGATTTTCCAACATTTGACCGACCGGCAAAGGCTATCTCGATACCGTCATTTTCCGGGAGCTGAACAAGCTTTGCAACGCCAAGGACAAACCGCCACGGGCGGGCGAAAGCCAGTCGACCGGCTTCCAATTGTTCGGGTGTGAACGCTTTTTCAGCCGAGTCTGATTCAGTGTTATCTATGCTCATAGTGGCGCCGCCCGTTCCATCGCTTCCAGATCCGTCCCGCGAATGACATTCAGACTGCGGGTAATTGTCGCTATATCCCAGTTCCACCATGCAATGCGGCACAAACGATCGATTACGTCCTGATCAAAACGTCTTCTCACAATTCGTGCCGGATTGCCTGCTACGATCGTGTAAGCGGGCACATCGCGCGAAACAACCGCTCGTGCCCCAATAATAGCGCCATCGCCGATCGTCACACCTGGCATGATCATGGCTTCCCGGCCAATCCATACATCATTTCCGATCAATGTATTGCCACGCGCGTTTTTGGGCCATTCGTAACCAGCTTCCCAAC
The DNA here is from genome assembly GCA_964578105.1 of uncultured Pararhizobium sp. Classification (GTDB taxonomy): domain Bacteria; phylum Pseudomonadota; class Alphaproteobacteria; order Rhizobiales. Next base: position 1,187 of record CAZOCA010000101.1, on the reverse strand, counting down.
CACGACCCATGGCGGCAAAAGGATAGGTGGAAAACCCATCCATCGGATGATTTGCGCCATTCATAATAAATTGCACGCCAGTTGCAAATGCGCAGAAGCGGCCAATAATCAACTCATCGCCAACAAATTCGAAATGATATTTGACGCATTTTTTCAGAAAATGTTCCGGTCCATCAGGATCATCATAATAACTGTAATCGCCAATCGTCACACGCGGATGATCAACCAGGCAATTGAGAAAACCCAATTGCGGGAATTCCGACAAGGGAAATGCCAATTCGGGATCTGGCCCCATCCCGGACACACCATCGGAACGGCCGACGCTTTGCTCAGGAATATCTGCAGGCATTTCTGTCTCGAATCAAATGGGTTGGTCTGTCTGTTGCGACAGTAAATCAGGTCTGAATCGAACGATCAAACAGATCGCCCGGTCCAGGGCCTGATTCAAAGCCAATCTCAGCACAGCCAATAGTTGCTACGCCTTCTCGTCTTTCTCTTTACCGGCCAAGCCAAAAGCTTCGAGCGTATTTTTCCAGATTTCCACAGGCACACCCTGACGGCGCATAATGACCGACTGCTGTGCAATAGACAGGGTGTTGTTCCAAGCCCAGTAGATCACCAGACCTGCTGGGAATGATGCCAGCATGAAGGTGAAAATGACCGGCATCCAGGTGAAAATCATGGCCTGTGTCTTATCGGGCGGCAATGGGTTCAGACGCATCTGAACGAACATGGTAACGCCCATGATCAAAGGCCAGATGCCAAGCATCAGGATTTGCGGCGGGTCCCAAGGGATAAGGCCAAACAGGTTGAAAATCGATGTGGGGTCCGGTGCGGCCAAATCCTGAATCCAGCCAAAGAACGGCGCATGGCGCATTTCAATGGTGACAAACAGAACCTTGTACAGCGCAAAGAACACGGGAATCTGCAACAAGACCGGAAGACAACCCGCCAGAGGATTGATCTTTTCCTTCTTGTACAATTCCATCATTGCCTTTTGCTGTTGGGCACGATCATCCTTGTAACGCTCACGCAATTCCGTCAGTTGCGGCTGAACCTTTTTCATATTGGCCATGGAGGCGTATGATTTGTTGGCAAGCGGGAAGAAGAATATTTTCAGAACAACGGTCACGGCCAGAATGGCAAGACCGAAATTGCCGATCAGGTTGAAGAGCCAGTCCAGAGCC
>CAZOCA010000100.1:0-8228 GCA_964578105.1 uncultured Pararhizobium sp. | reverse complement strand
ATCTCCGTCTTGCCAAGGTCCGGCCAGACGCTGGCTGAACATATCGCTGCCATGGATAAAGACCATTGCGTGGTCTTTATCGGAATGCCCAGACGTATTCGCCAGTCCGACACATTGCTGGACCTGATTGCGCGCACGGGTGCAAAGATCGCCTATATCAGCGACGAAGCAGCAGAACGGCAACGACAATTCCACTGGCATTTCAAATGCCAGACAGCAGCCCCAGGCCCCCTGTTCGGACATGTATCGGTGATGGCTGTCATCCACTTCATAGCCACACGTGTTGTCCAACTTGGTGGATCAGCCGCGCGTAAACGCCTGTCCAGCATTGAAATGCTGCACGACGCGCTGGATGAATTATAGGCAAAACCTGTTCATTAAATGCGCATTTGCCACTGTTTTTGCCCAATGCTTAGGCGACATCAATTTATTAATGCGTGAAGCAAATTTTTCTCTTGTTTCTTTTGTGAAAATTCTTTTTCATGTAATTTATGGAAGAGAATTCGTGAAAACTGATCAAAAGGAAGCTCAAAATGCCCACAGGATATGACTTCAAATCAGGCGCTCTTGCAGCGCTGAGACACACGGCGCGCAAACTGTCTTCATGGCAGGTATTGCGTCCGGCAAAACATCTGGCCTGCGCAACAGCCTTGGGCCTGGTAATGGCCCATGGTGCAATGGCAGAGGGAACACTGCGCGTTGCCTTGACTGCATCTGACATTCCTCTTCCAAACGGACAGACAGATCAGGGTGCCGAAGGTATGCGGTTCATGGGCTATACAGTCTTTGAAGCGCTGATCAATTATGATCTGTCATCAGCAGACAAACCGGTAACACTCGTGCCTGGCCTTGCCAGCGAATGGTCGGTCAACCCGGACGACAAGACCAAATGGACGTTCAAACTGCGCGAAGGTGTGACCTTCCATGATGGGTCCCCCTTCAATGCCGATGCTGTGATCTTCAACTTCGACAAGATCAAAGACGAATCGGCACCACAATATGATGAAAAGCAGTCAGGACAGGGCCGCGGCCGTATCCCGACTGTGACCGGATACACCAAAATCGACGACATGACCGTTGAGATCACCACCAGTGCGCCAGATGCGTTGATCCCCTATCAGATTGCCTGGATCGTTATGTCTTCTCCTGCGGCCTGGGAAGCGGCAGGCTCATGGGATGCATTTTTGAATGCACCTGCGGGGACCGGGCCTTTCAAAGTTAGCGAATATGTCCCGCGCGAACGCGCAGTCCTGACCAAGAACGACGCCTACTGGGACCCGGAGCGCGTGCCGGAACTGGATGAACTAGTGCTTCTTCCTGTGCCGGATGCATCAGCCCGTGTTGCCGCATTGCGGTCCGGTCAGGTTGACTGGATTGAAGCGCCCCCTGCTGATGCAATGGCATCTCTGGAAGCTGCTGGCTTTGAAATCGTCTCCAACGTCTATCCCCATGTCTGGCCTTGGCATTTCTCCATGCTGGAAGGATCTCCATGGACCGATGAGCGCGTCCGCAAAGCCGCAAACCTGGCCATTGACCGCGAAGGCATGAAGTCTTTGTTGGGTGGTATGATGCTGCCTGCACAAGGCATGGTTCCCCCCACCAGCGACTGGTTTGGCGAACCTGAATTCAAGGTTGGCTATGACGTGGAAGCCGCCAAGGCTTTGATGGCAGAAGTCGGTATTTCCAAGGAAAATCCGATCTCCGTAAAAGCCATCATCTCCCCGTCCGGTGGCGGACAGATGCAGCCCATATTGATGAACGAATACATCCAGCAGAATCTGGCTGAGATCGGCATCAATGTGGAATTCGACGTGCGGGACTGGAATGCACTCATTTCCAATTGGCGCGCAGGTGCCAAAGACCCGACCACAAATGGTGCCATGTCCACCAACAGCTCTTATTTCTCACAGGATCCGTTCACCTCGCTGATGCGCCACATCGACAGCCGCCTGATAGCTCCAAAGGGCACCAATTGGGGCTATTATGAAAGTGCAGAAGCAGACGCTCTCATCGACCAGATCCGTAGTGAATTCGATACGTCCATCCAGTTGGAAGCCATCCAGTCGCTGCATGAACATTATGTCGATAACGCACTCTTCTTGTTCGTGGCTCACGATGTTCAGCCACGTGCAATCTCCGCGAAGGTGAAGGGCTTCATTCCAGCCCAGAACTGGTTCCAGGATCTGACCCCGGTTAGCATCGAGGAATAATACAGGCGCATAGGAGTAAGATGATGCTGGGTTACATACTGAAACGTCTGCTACATGCGGTCCCGGTGGCCCTGGCAGTCAGCGTCATCTGCTTCTCACTGGTTCAACTCGCTCCTGGTGATCCGCTGGCCGTCGTGCTGCCTGCGGATGCCAGCCAGGAGACCGTCGATGCAGTCAAGGCCCAATACGGCCTTGACCGCCCATTGGTCGTCCAATACTTCATCTGGCTTGGCAATGTCGTAACCGGCGATTTTGGCAAATCCATTGCCACCGGACGCCCGGTACTGTCGGAGATTTCCAATGCAATCGGTTATTCTCTGAGTCTGGCATTTCTGGCGTCGCTGATGGCACTCATCGTCGGCCTCTCGCTCGGCATGCTTGCAGGCTACACAATCGGGTCGCCCGTCGATAAAGTCGCCTCCGCCTTCGCCATATCCGGTGTTTCGATTCCTCATTATTGGCTTGGCATCGTCCTGGTCGTCATTTTCTCAGTTCAACTCAACGCCCTGCCAGCCATGGGAGCTGGAACAAATCCGGATGCAGGAATTCTGGAGCGCCTGCGTTTCATGATCCTGCCTGCAGTGACACTGGCAGCAATGCCAGCTGGCATCGTCACACGCTCTGTCCGAGCCCTGGTTGCGGAAACCCTGGCACGCGATTTTGTCACCGCCTTGCGCGCCAAGGGCCTGACGGAAGTTCAGATTTTCTGGCACGTGGTCAAGAATTCAGCACCGACAGCACTGGCTGTCATCGGCGTACAGATGGGCTATCTGATGGCCGGGTCAATTCTGGTTGAAACCGTGTTTTCCTGGCCCGGCACTGGCCTGCTGCTGAACAGCGCCATTCTCACCCGCGACATTCCACTGCTCCAGGGCACAATTCTGGTCCTGGCGCTCTTCTTTGTCGCCATGAACCTTATAGTGGATATCCTCCAGCCGCTGTTTGATCCAAGGATTAAGCGCATATGAGTATCGTCAATTCCGAGGGACCTCAAACAGCTACCCCAATTTCCTCACTGCCGGTGACTATCATGCCACGCTCCGTCGGTTACTGGCAGTCCGTCTGGCGACGTCTTTGCAAAGACAAGGTCTCGATGATCTGCCTCATCTCGCTGATTCTCATCATCTGTGCATCTTTCGCTGCCCCCCTGCTGACCAGCTACGACCCGGCGATTGGCAGCGTGATCAAACGTCTTAAACCAGTGGGAACCGAGGGACATATTCTGGGTACCGATGAGCTGGGACGGGACATGCTGACACGTCTTCTTTATGGCGGACGCACCTCCCTCATTATGGGCTTCGTGCCGGTCTTTCTGGCATTGCTGATCGGTGGTTCTCTCGGCACTCTTGCGGGTTTTGTCGGTGGACGCGTCAACGCGATCATCATGCGCACTGCTGACGTTCTGTTCGCCTTCCCCTCGGTGCTGCTGGCCGTTGCCATTGCCGGTGCTCTTGGTGCAGGCGTGGGAAATGCGCTCGTGGCTCTGACCATTGTTCTGGTGCCTCCCATGATCCGCATTACCGAAAGTGCCACCACACAGGTGCGCGCACTGGATTTTGTCGAAGCGGCCCGTGCCAGCGGTGCGGGAAATCTCACCATTATCCGGGTTCATGTTCTTGGCAATATTCTGGGACCGGTTCTGGTCTATGCGACCAGCCTTCTGTCTGTCGCCATCATCATGGCCGCAGGCCTGTCATTCATCGGACTGGGTGCAAAACCGCCAACTGCTGAATGGGGCCTGATGCTCAACACATTGCGCGCTGCAATCTACAGCCAACCCCTTATCGCCGCCTTGCCGGGCGTGTTCATCTTCATTGTTTCGCTGTCCTTCAACATGCTCTCTGACGGCCTGCGCAGCGCCATGGAGGTGTCATGAAACCTGCTGAAAAAGCCAGAATTGAACCGGCGCTGGAGGCCATCGGTCTGGCAAAGACATTCACAGTGCGTGGCGGGCTGCCCGGCAGTGCCGCAAAAAAGGTGCACGCAGTGTCAGATGTATCCTTCCAGCTTCAACCGGGAACGACACTTGGCATTGTTGGTGAATCGGGTTGCGGCAAATCGACATTGGCCCGCCTTCTGCTGCAACTGATAGAGCCAGATGCCGGTGATGTGTTGCTGGACGGTTCACAAATCCTGCAAACCCGCGCGGGTCTGAAAGCCTATCGACGCCAGGTCCAGATGGTATTTCAGGACAGTTCCGCTTCCCTGAACCCGCGCCTGACAATCGAACAATCCATCATTTTCGGGCCACTCATTCATGGCGTCGATAAGGAGAGTGCCCGCAGAGACGCACATGAACTTCTGACTCAAGTCGGCCTTGAACCGATCTTGTATGCGGGGCGCTATCCGCACGAATTATCCGGCGGACAAAGGCAACGCGTCAACATTGCCAGAGCCCTGGCGCTAAAGCCGAAGATCGTCATTTTCGACGAAGCTGTGTCGGCGCTCGACAAATCTGTCGAGGCTCAGGTTCTGAATTTGCTGAATGAACTAAAAGCTAAACTTGACTTGAGCTTTATATTTATCTCCCATGATCTGAACGTTGTGCGTTACATCGCTGATACCCTGATCGTCATGTATCTGGGTGAAGTGGTGGAATCCGGTTCGGTTGATCGCATCTATGAAAATCCGCGCCATCCCTACACAAAGGCTCTGCTGGCCTCGATGCCAAGCACCGACCCAGAGAAGCGCACCCATGAAGCCCCCATTGTCGGAGATCCACCCAGCCCGATTGATCTGCCCGAAGGATGCCGGTTTGCACCACGTTGTCCACGTGCAGAGGCCGTCTGCACAGTCAATGCACCCGTACACGATCCGGTTGGTGCCGAGGTAGTGCGCTGCCACATGGCAGACCCAAAATCAGGACACTCACTTGCGGGGCAATCCTCATGAGCGCCCCCCTTCTCAAAGTCGAGGATCTGACCGTCCGGTTCCGAAGCGAAAAAGGAACAATTGCCGCCGTCAATGGCATCAATCTGGAACTGCAACGCGGTCAGGTTCTGGGCGTCATCGGTGAATCCGGGAGTGGTAAAAGCGTGACCTTGCGTGCGTTGCTTGGCATCCTCCCGCCTCGCAAAACACAAATTTCCGGCGCCGTCACGCTGGATGGGCGCAACGTTCTGTCACTCACCAGACGGGAATTATCCAATTATCGCGGTGGCGAGGTCTCGATGATTTTTCAGGAGCCTGCCACAGCCCTTGATCCGGTTTTCACCATCGGCCAACAAATCACAGAAACTGTCATGCGACACGGCGCAACCAGCAAAGCGAAGGCACGGGCGCGGGCCCTTGAAATGCTCGATCTGGTTAAAATCCCGGATGCAAAATCGCGCATCGACAATTATCCCCACGAATTATCCGGCGGCATGCGCCAGCGCGCCATGATCGCCCTTGCCTTGTCCACATCGCCAAAACTTTTGCTGGCGGATGAGCCGACAACAGCGCTGGATGCAACCGTCCAGATTCAGGTCATTCTGTTGCTGCGCGAATTGCAGCGAGAACTGGGCATGGCGACCATCTTCGTCACCCATGATGTTGGCGTGGCCGCAGAAATCTCGGATCGGATTGCGGTGATGTATGCCGGGCGAGTTGTCGAGACGGGCACAGCCAGCGATGTGCTGAAAACACCCCATCATCCCTATACCAATGGTCTGCTCACATCGACTGTGATTGGTGCCAGACGCGGCGAGACCATTGACTGTATCGCTGGCATGCCACCCGACCTTGCTGCCATGCCGCAAGGCTGCGCCTTTGCGCCAAGATGCCCCCTTGCCACAACGGACTGCGCCGCCGCAGTTCCAGTGCTTGAAAAATCAGGAGCCGACCAGTTCGTCGCCTGCATCAGGCAAGAAGCGGATGGACGCCATGCCGCCTAAAATTGCCCTTCTCAACCCCAATACCAACAAGCGCACCACCGATTTCATGACTGGGATCGCGAACAGCATCTACCCCCATCAACCATCATTTGAAGGGCACACGATGCTGCTTGGCCCTTCCATTGTCACCGATGAGCCAGCGCTTGCAAGCGCTGCCAATCAGATCGTCACCATTGGCGAAAATCTGGCGCGGCATGGCGTCGGTGGAATTTTGATTTCAGGTTTTGGGGATCCAGGATTGGCTGAGTTACGACAACTCGTGGGCATACCGGTTACAGGCATTGCAGAGGCGGGCATGCGTGCCGCCGCCGCAGATGGACGACGCTTCTCCATCATCACCACAACACCTGCATTACACAGTTCGATAGAACGCACAGCCGCACACTATGGCTACGGGAGTGAACTGGCATCAATACGCATTACAGATGGCGAACCGATGCAAACCATGAGCGACCCGAACAACATGACCCAATTGCTTCTGGAGGTTGCCCGCAACTGCATTCAGCGTGATGGCGCGCAGGCCCTCCTGATTGGAGGCGGGCCGCTGGCCATCGCCGCCAAAACCATTGAACAGGCGATTGATGTACCGATTATCGAGCCTGTTACCGAGGGCGCAAAGCTGGCGATTGAGCGCTACAATTCACGCAACACCGGTGCAGCTTTCTGACCAAGGAGCCGCCATGTGCCCGCAAGGCCAAAGCCCACCGTCAACACAAGGGCGGTCAAAAGGGCAGAGAAGGCCACAGAAGGCAGGAAGGTGAAATCAGCGCCCATGATACGCTCCAGTACAAACCATGATGCCACTGAACCGGCAATCAGACCAAACACCGCTGTAACAGTGCCCAGCAACAGATATTCAAGGCCAAAGGCCTGAATCAGCTGTCGCCGGGTTGCACCCAGAGTTTTCAGAATAACCGCATCATAGACCCGGTGGCGCTGACCCGCTGCCAGGGCACCACCCAGCACCAGAATACTGGCCACCAGCGCAATGCTGGCTGCCACGCGCACAGCCAGCGCCAACTGGCCGATTACCTGATTCGCCTGATCCAGCGCATCTTTCACCCGCACACTCGTCACGGCCGGAAAGGCCGATGTGATGGATTTCAGCACGGCAAACTCGGCATCTTCGGTCGAGCCTTCTGGATAGGTCAGTGTGGCCAGATGCGTGTGCGGCGCACCGGCAAATGTGTTGGGCGAAAACACCAGCACAAAATTGATCGCCAGCGTTTCCCATTCCACTTCACGCAGATTGGCAATCTCGGCCGTGATTTCGCGGCCAAGTACATTCACGGACACTTCGTCGCCGATCTTGAGGCCAAATTCACCGGCCAGTTCTGAATCGTAGGAGACCAATGGCTTGCCCTGATAATCAGCTGGCCACCATTCACCCTCCGTCAGCTTGGAATTGTCCGGTATAGTGGCAGAATAAGTGATCCCGCGATCGCCCCGAAGTGCCCAGGCAGACCCAGGGGGTGGTTCAATTTCCGACACCGGAACACCAGCCAGAGACATCATCCGTCCACGCAGCATCGGCACACTTTGCACATCGCCTGTTGGCGCGACGGCGCGAACGCCTTCCTTGAAGGTTTCCAGATCATTGTTCTGAATATCCACAAAGAAAAAGCTGGGCGCCTGCTCCGCAATTGTAGAGCTGAGTTGCCGTCGCAAATTGCTGTCGATCAGCGTCAGACAAACCAGAAGCGCAAGTCCCAGACCCAGCGACAGAACCACACTTGGCGTCAACGCACCCTTGCGATGCAGATTGCCAATGGCCAGCCGCCACGGTGTAGATTTCGGGCGCGGCACACGTTTGGCCACAGCCATGATGATCTCGGCAACGACCCGCAACAAAATAAACGCACCCGCACAGGCACCCACAAACACGGTTGCAATGAAGGGATCATAGGACAGAAAAATGGCTGCACTGCCCAGCGCTACAGCCGATGCCAGAAAGGCAATCAGGTAGGGCCAGCCCGGCAGCCTGGACCCGGCGTCTGCGCCATCACGGAACAAGGCTGTCGGCGAGATATCCTGGATTTTTCCAAGCGGCCAAAGGGCGAAAACAAGGGTTGTCAGGACACCATACAAGACCGCCAGCGCCAGTTCCTGCGGATAAATGCCCATCGCAGTTTCCACCGGCAGC
>CAZOCA010000099.1:0-8246 GCA_964578105.1 uncultured Pararhizobium sp. | reverse complement strand
CTGCTATGCTGGCAGCATCCACGGTCCGGTTTCGGGCAATCTCGCGTTCACGCAGATCCTGCTCATAGGCAATGCGTTCTGCCGCAACCTTCTTCTCTTTTGCAATACGGGCCGCTTCCAGAGCCTCAGCCTTGGCAAGTTCAGCAGTTTCCAATGCACGTGCCCTGGCAACTTCACGCTCCTTGGTTTTCTCGTCGCTTTCAATGCGTTGCAGCGAGAGTTTCGCTTCCTGCGCGATGCGGGCGGTCTCGACCGCTTCGCGGGCAGCGACTTCCGCCTCATCCAGGGCTTGATTGCGCTCAATTTCCAGCTCACGTGTTGCCTTTTCAAAGGCGATGCGCTCGGCAGCTGTCGCTTTTTCCTGCGCTATGCGGCGTGCCTCTGTTGCTTCTTTGGCAGAGATTTCAGCAGCTTCCAACGCCTTCTTGCGTCCAACCTCCCGTTCATCAGTTTCTTCACGGGCAGCGGTTCGGTCGAACGACAGTTGTTTCTCTTGCGCGATACGCGCTTTTTCGACGGCCTCTCGCGCCGCAATTTCGGCTTCATCCACTGCGCGATTGCGTTCAATCTCGAGTGCTCGGATGCGTTCTTCCTGCGCAATCCGTGTTGTATCCGTGCTTTCACGGGAGGCTATTGTTGCCTCTTCAATGATGCGTTGACGTTCAATATCCAGCGAACGCGTTGCCTGTTCAGAGGCAATCCGATCAGCAGACAAAACCTTTTCACGGGCAATGCGAGCCGCTTCGGTAGCCTGTTGCGAAGCGATCTCCGCTTCCTCAAGCACCTTCTGGCGCTCAATCTCCAATTCCCGCGTCGCACGATCAGACTTGATGCGCTCTGCATTCACGGTTGTTTCTTGCGCAATACGCAGTTTCTCAGATGCTTCCCGCGACGCGATTTCCGCCTCTTGAACGGCAAGGTTACGCGCAATCTCTTTCTCTTTTGTGCCTTGCTCCAAAGCAATGCGGGCTTCGGTCACACTGCGTTCCAGAGAAATCCGTGCCTTTTCGATCATCTCGCGCGCCAGAATTTCTGCTTCATCAACAGAACGTTGGCGTTCAATTTCCATGGATTGCGTGTCTTTGTCCTTGGATATGCGGGCCTCAGTCACCGACCGTTCCTGAGAAATACGCGCCTTTTCGATGGCTTCCTTCGCAACAATATCTGCGGAGTCTGTTTGTTGCTGGTTCTTGATGCGCTCTTCGCTCAGCACACGTTCCTGAGAGATCCGTGCCTTTTCAATGGCTTCATGGGACACGATTTCCGCTTCATCCACGGATTTCTTATGAGCAATTTCCCTCTGCCTGATCTTCTGTTCAGAATCGATGCGGGATTCGGCAATCTGCTGCTCGTTCTGAATGCGCGATGTTTCAATGGCTTCGCGAGACAGAAGCGATGCCTGTTCAGCTTCCTTCTCGCGCTCAGCCCGTTCACGCACCAGATCTGTGCGTTGTTGCGCCCTACGGAATTCGACTTCGCGTTCCTGATCGAGCCGCGCTTCTTCGCTTTCCTTTTCAATCTGCAGGGCCTGCTTTTCGGCTTCCAGATTGCGGGTGCGTATTTTAATCATCGCATCCTGCTCAATATCATTGCGCAGCTTACGACGTTCCTCGATGGATTTGATAACGGTGGTCAAACCTTCGGCATCAAAGCGATTGGATGGATTGAAATACTCTATGTCAGATTGATCAATGTCTGTAATGGCCAGACTTTCCAGCTCCAGACCGTTCTTTTCCAGACCCGCCTGGGCCGCTTCCAACACGCGCGCCACATAAGTATTACGGTTCTCCAGCAATTCTTCACTGGTCATTTCTGCAGCCGTTGTCCGCAATGCAGAGACAAATTTACCGACCAGAAGTGAATGCAGCCGTTCCGGTTCCAGGGTACGGCGTCCAAGGGTTGCGGCTGCCACACTCACTGACTTTTTGTCCTGCTGAACACGAACATAGAACTCAGCCTCAACATCAACGCGAATTCTGTCTTTGGTGATCAACGCCTGCTCTCGGGCACGCGTCACTTCCAGTTGCAGCGTGTTCATATTGACCGGCGTAATGTCATGAACAATCGGCCAGACAAAAGCGCCGCCATCAATCACGACGCGTTCCCCCAGAAAACCCGTTCTGACGAACGCGATTTCCTTGGTGGAACGGCGATAAAGCCAATTCATCACCCAATACAGAATGAAAATGACGATGACTGCTAAAATCAGCCAAAGGATCAATTGTCCAATCAGTTGCCCGGTCATGGCATGCTCCCTCGTTACCGCTTAACTGCGGCCGATCTGTTTAAATTTTCTGGTTTGTTCTGTCAGTGCAATTTCAGTTGGCAGCCGTTCCATTGAGGAAGCGCCATAAAAGCCGTGACAATTCGACGTGTGTTTCAGAACGAAAGCGGCGTCCTCCGGCATGGCCACTGGCCCGCCGTGAACCAAAATAATCGCGTCGGGCTTCTCTGCCAGTGCCGCTGCCGCCCATTCATCAACAATCGCGGGGCATTGCTCCAGCGTTAGCGACGTCTCAGCGCCAATGGCACCGCCTGTTGTCAGCCCGAGATGGCAGACAATGATATCCGCTCCCGCCTTGGCCATCGCCGTCGCGTCTTCTGTCGAAAACACATAAGGCGTGGTCAGAAGGCCCTTTTTATGCGCCAGCGCAATCATATCGACTTCCAGACTGTAGGACATTCCGGTTTCTTCCAGATTGGCCCGGAAATTCCCGTCAATCAGGCCGACAGTTGGAAAGTTCTGCACTCCGGAAAAGCCCGCTGCTTTTACCTCATCAAGGAATTTATCCATGATCCGAAACGGATCAGAGGCACAAACCCCGGCCAGTACGGGTGTGTGTTTTACCACTGGCAACACTTCTCCGGCCATGTCCATGACGACAGCATTCGCATCGCCATAAGGCATCAAGCCAGCGAGGCTGCCTCGTCCCGCCATGCGGTATCGCCCTGAATTGTAGATCACAATCAGATCAATGCCACCCGCCTCTTCGCATTTCGCTGACAGGCCCGTACCGGCACCACCACCAATGATCGGCTCACCATTGGCCACCATTCCCTGGTATCGCTTCATCAGCTCATTGCGATCAAACATGCATTATTCTCCTGAGACTTTTTTGGTCCGCACTGAATGAAAGGTGCGGAAAGTTTGAACAACCAGATCAGCAAATGCCTGGTCGTTGATATTGTGTGGAACCCGTATCAATTGACGGTTTGTGGTCTGGCGCACGGTTTCTTCCAAAGCACCAAACAGGGCCGCGTCAGCCTCCGGGTCATGAAATGCCATTCCAGGCGCATCAAGCATCGAAACTCCGCCTTCCGGCAGGAAAAAGCGCACTGGCCCGGTCATCAAATTCAACTTCTCACCAATCCAATGCCCCATTTGCCGGTTTTCATCCGGCGTGGTGCGCATCAAGGTGATCTGAGGATTATGTTCGTACAGGTTTCGACCGCGATAGGCCTCTGGCACCGTTTCCGGAGCAGCAAAGTTCACCATATCCAGCGCGCCGCAGGACCCGATATAGGGCAACCCGGCCCGGATTGAGGCACCGAAGCGATCTTCTGTGGCAGGAAATACGCCCCCCGCAATCATGTCGCAGATTTCCGTCGTGGTCAGGTCGAGAACAGCCGACAACATGCCGCTGTCCAAAAGCTTTTCCATTGACCGCCCGCCAACGCCGGTGGCGTGGAACACCAGACAATCATAATCATCTTCAAGCTGGGCCGTGACTTGCTGAATACAGGGTGTTGTGACCCCAAACATGGTGAGGCCTATGGCAGGTTTCTCTGAGGCGACCGCGGGCGCCTTTGCGCGACTTTTGACCATGCCGACCATTGCCTGAGCACCGTTGGACAAAACTTCTCGCGTTATGGAGTTCAATCCCTGAACATCAGCCACTGAATGCAACATCATAATGTCTGCAGGGCCGACATACTGTCCCACATTGCCACTTGCGACAGTGGAAACGATGAGTTTCGGCACACCAATCGGCAAAGCCCGCATAGCTGGCGCAACCAAGGCAGTACCGCCGGAGCCTCCGGCCGATAGGACACCGGCAACATTGCTCTGATGGCCAATCCACCGCTCAAACGCTAAAGTCATGCCAGCAACGGCCGTTCCCCGGTCACCGGTGAAGACGCCTGACACGCCCCTTGGATGAAACGCGGCAACCGCATGGGGCGGAACCTCAGCGCCGGACGGTTTGCCACTGGTGGACAAATCCACCAATTGAACCCGCAATCCGTTTGCCTTCAGCAAATCGCGCATGAAGCGCAGTTCTTCGCCCTTTGTATCTAAAGTGCCTGCCACCAACACTGTTGTGGCAGCGCCTCGGGACAGCGCGCGCATGGGTCCGCTGGAGCTGCTACCGCTCGTGCGTTCCTGCGTCTGTGTTCTGGCACTACCTTCGATAACCCGCACTGGAACCGGCTGCGACCAGCGAGTAGGTAGTTTGGGATTGGACATATAAATCCGAACCGGACCCTGCTCATGATCCAGATCCTGATCCTTGCCCTCAGACCTCTCAGCCACATTGGCATCCGGCGTTTCATCGTGAGCATGCCTGCCAACGCCCAACAAGGCCTGTTGAAGGTCGCGATCACCAGCCAGCAACCCGGCATCCATGACGCGGTTGATCTTGCCATTGACCATGATGGCAACTTGTTCGGAAACCGCGCAGGCCACACCGATGTTCTGTTCAATCACAAGAACATCGACATTGTCCTCGCTGGCAAGTCGCACCAACATTTCAGCAACCTGATTGACAATGACTGGGGCCAACCCTTCGGTCGGCTCATCCATAACCAACAATTTGGGGTTCAGCAGAAGCGCTCTGCCAATAGCCAGCATCTGCTGTTCGCCACCGGATAGCTGCGCGCCACCATTGGTTTTGCGTTCTGCCAGTCTTGGGAAGGTTGAATAGATACGTTCGGGCGTCCAGGCACCGCCTTTGCGTGCAACGAGTTGAAGATGCTCATCCACTGTAAGCGACCGCCACAGCCGACGCCCCTGTGGCACATAGCCAATACCAAGCCGGGCTATCTGGGCTGGAATCATGCCAGCCAGAGATTGCCCGTTGAAACTGATGGAGCCAGCCGCCATCGGCTCCAGACCCATAATCGCTTTGCAAAGGGTTGTTTTCCCCATGCCATTACGCCCAACCACGGACAACACGCCACGGCTCAATGTCAAATTCACGCCTTGCAAGGCATGGGATTGACCATAATAGACATTGAGGTCTCGAACCTCGAGAACGGGGCCTGATCGATCAGCCATCATCACCCCCCAGATAAAGGGCCTGGACTTCCGGATCCTCTTCAATTTCAGCAGGTTTGCCTTCTTTGAAGATGCGGCCATTATGCATCATGGTCACAGATTCAGCGACCCGCAGAGCCACATCCATATCATGCTCGATGATGATGTAGCCCATATGCGATGGCAGTCCGGTGAGGATTTCCACCAATTCTCCGCGCTCAGTCGGTGACAAACCCGCTGCTGGTTCATCAAACAGAATGAAGCGCGGCGCGCCGGATAAGGCCATGGCAATTTCAAGCTGACGTTGCTGACCATAGGACAAAACCGAAACCGGCGTGTCTTTCGCATCTTCCAGATGCACCACCCGGACCAGATCTTCAGCGCTTGCCATCAGCGCATCATTGCGGCGCGGGCGGATAAAGGAAAAGCGGCCGCGGGATACCCCGCAACAGGCCAGATATACATTATCCAGAACCGTCAAACCTGTGAACAGCAATGAGATTTGATACGTCCGACGCAACCCGCGCCGAATGCGCTCATGGGCTGGAAACTCGGAAATGTCTTCACCGAAAAACCGAATTGATCCGCCGGTCGGCAGGAAGTCACCCGTGATGCAATTGAAAAGCGTGGTCTTGCCCGCACCGTTCGATCCCAACACGGCCCTTCGTTCTCCCGGGCGCACCGTGATGCTTATGTCAGAAAGAGCAGCAAGAGCACCAAACAGTTTAGAAACACCACGCAATTCCAACGCATTGGCCGTTCCTGTAGCGTTCAACCGATCTGCAACTGTAGCGGGAGCATTCATAGTTTGCTTTCCCCGGCATCACGCAAAGGGTCTTTGTTGCTTCTCTGGCGCCATTTGTCCCAAAGGCCCAAAATTCCGTCTGGTGACCAGAACACGATCACAAGGAAACTGACGCCGATGAGCAATTGAAAACGCTCACCACCCAAGCCCAACGATGTAAGCACATCGATGGAGAATGTTTTCAACAGCACGTAGATGAACGCCCCGATAAAGGGTCCGATAGGGTGCCGCATACCGCCAATTACCGCGATTATCAGTATATCGATAACGGGCCCGATACCGGCAGTTCCTGGTGAAACCTGCGCAGACTGCCATGTCAGCAAGATGCCACCAATGGCCGCAATCACCGCAGCAAAAGCATAGGCGGCAACCCGATGGGCATTCACATTGAATCCCAGCGCGGCCATCCGGCGCGGATTGTCACGCACGCCCTGAAGCGCCAGACCAAACGGCGCACGGGAGAGATACAATACGATCAGATAGGCAGCGACTGCCCAGAAAAGCGTCAGATAGTAGAAGGCCTTGCTACCGCGCCAATCCACCCCAAACAGATTGGGTGGCAACACACCATTAAAACCGGAAAAACCGTTAAAGACCACATAGTTCTGACGCGTAAAGTAGAAAAAGGCTGACGCAATCGCCAGCGTGATCATGATCGTGTAAATGCCCTCGGTGCGCACAGACAGCCAGCCCACAACCGAACCAAACAACATGGCAACAATAAGCGCAATTGGAATGGTCACATACCAGGGCCAACCCTGGCTGATGTCGGTTATGGCACTGTCGCCAAAGATGGCAATCATGTAGCCAGCCAGAGCGGCAATGGTCATCTGCACCAGGCTGACCATCCCGCCATAGCCCGCCAGAAACATGAGGCTGAGAGCAATCATGCCGAGAATGAAGGACCAGCCAAATATCTGATACAGCGTGAAATCACTGGCGAAGGCGGGCATGATCAACAACAGGATCGCGACAACCCAATATTGCACCGGAATCTGCTCGGCCCAGCCAACTTTACGACCTTCCGTGTCCCCCGCTCCGCTTTCATCGATTACGGCCATGTTCTAAGCTCTCCCCAACAGGCCCTGGGGCCGGAATGCAAGAACCACAACCATGATCAGGAAAGTCAGCACCACTGCATAGGTGGGAAAGTAAACCGAGCCAAGCTGCTCAGCCAGGCCAATCACAAGCGCGCCAATTGCAGCACCGGGGATCGAGCCCATTCCGCCCACGATCACCACAACAAGCGATGCCAGCAAGAATCTTATATCCTCGCCGGGCGCGACAGATTGGAAAGTGCCACCCACAACCCCGGCAACACCCGCCAGACCTGCGCCAAAGGCAAACACGCCAATAAACACCACCTGAATGCGGGCACCTGTTGCAGACAGCATGTCACGATCATCGACACCGGCACGAATGAGCATCCCGATGCGGGTACGGTTCAGCAGCATCCACATGCCAAGCCCGATAACAACGGACGCGACAAAAATTACGATCCGCACGATCGGATATTTCAGATAGACCAATTCACCAGAGCTTTTCGCGCCCGTGACAAAGAAGGTCGTCAATGGACCGCTCAGCCATTGTGGTGGGGAAATATTGAAGAAATCGCCGCCAAACGACCACAACATCAGATCAGCCATAACGATGGAAATACCAATGGTTACAAGCGTCTGACGCAAATCTTCACCTTCCATCTTCTGGAAAACGAATATCTGCATAAGGATGCCAAGCAGCCCCACGACAATAAAGGCAGCCGGAAAAGCCAGCAGCCAGTATCCCGTCATATCGGCAACAAAGAAGCCTATATAGCCACCCAAAAGATACAGCGAGCCATGCGCCAGATTGACGTTGCGCATCAGACCGAAAATGAGCGTGAAACCACTGGCGACCAGAAAGTAGAGGCCGCCCAGGGTAATGCCGTTAAACAGCGCATTGAGGAAGATCTTCTTGCGGCCAATGGCGTCCACCAGCCAGTCCGGCCAAATCGCAAAAATCATCCACAACAGGACAGCAGCTGCAATCACGATGATGCCGCTCCAAACTGGATGTCGATTGGCAAATTGTCTCATCGCATGCCCACCAGACAAGCCTGATGGTCAGGACAATTCAATCCGTCTGTCCAGATACCAGTCATGTATGGCGGCTCCTCCAAGCTCGTCCTCCCAATCCGGACCATCGACA
>CAZOCA010000098.1:5244-8254 GCA_964578105.1 uncultured Pararhizobium sp. | reverse complement strand
ATTGTGCGCTCAAACGACAAACGTCGTGCCCGCCTGAACATAATCCGCCACGTACTCAGCAATCTGGATTATGACGGTAAGGACAAGGATGCCATCGGCAAAGTTGATCCGCTTATTCTTGGCCAGGGACCTGAATTCCTGAGGCTGCACGAGGCTATGGATTTCGACGATTAGTTGAATGATTGTTCAGTCTTGAAGCGCAGACCGGTAGAGGTCCATAACGCGTTGTTCCATGACTTTAATGGAAAACTCGTTTGAAACACGTTGATGCAGATAGTCGGTGTCCGCTGACTTGAAATCAGCTTGTTTCATCGCGCGCATAGCGTTGGTGATGTCCGGCAGATCCGGATTTACCAGCGCGTCTGAGTGCTCGCCATAAATCTCTCCAACGCCGCCGACCTGTGTACAGATCATGGGCATGGCGGCACCGGCCGCCTCCAGGACAATATATGGCAATGATTCTGCCCGTGAGGGCACCACGATTGCTTTTGCCATGGCGAAGGCTTTGCGCGCGGGTGTTGAGGGTCTGAAAGCAACGACCTCTTCCAGGCCAAGTTGCGCCACCATGTCGCGATAACGTGCCTTATCCTCTTCAGCCCCATCGCCTATGATCCAGGCTGTTGTTGGACTTTCTCGGTTCAATTGCTCCATGGCATTGATGAACAAATCAACGCCCTTCAGATCACGCAACATGCCAATGAACAGAAAATCGCGGGCGGCCTCATCAGGCTCCACATGTACCAATTCGGCGCTGGTGATTCCGTTGTGGACGACAGAAGCCTTGGTTTTCGGCACACCAACCTTTTCAACATAGGTCCGCTGTTCGTAGGCACTGACATGGATGAGGCCGCTGGTCCAACGCTCCAGAAACCGCTCCATGGTAAAATAGATACGGCCTTCCTTGCTGGATTTAGGGTAATGCAGACTTCCGCCATGTGGGGCGTAGAAAACGGCTGTTCCCTTGTCCAGACCACCAAACCCACCCAGGCCTTTGGCAAAGCGGCCATAAACGCCACCCTTGGAGCCGTGACAATGCACAATGTCCGGCTTCACTGACTGGAGCACTTTTTTGACCCGCATAAAGGCGGCTATGTCCGATGGGCCAACCGCCCGTGGCATCGCCAGCCGCCTGACGCCAAGCGGTAGCAATGGACGTAATCGCTCAATGTGAGCGGCCTCGAAGGGGCCACCCGTTACTTCATCGCAGATGATCCCGACCCTATGGCCCTGCTCGGCTTGCGCTACAGCTAAATCCGCAAGGTGTCTGAAGATTCCGCCAATTGGCGAACGGACGAGATGGATGATCGTGAGGGGGCTTTGCTGCGTCATTCTGCATCAACTGAAAAGATTAGGTTTGTCATTCTTATATAAGACAGGTTAATAGGTTCTTCAGGTCCATATCTGGACTCACATTTTTCCAAGATCATTTGCTCATTTTTGAGACTAATAGTCTTGATAGTAGACAGTTTCTATTGATAATCCGCCTGTGTACAGATATCACATGGGTGCGGAGGATGAAGTATATGAGCATGAGCGAGACGTCTCCACAGCATCTGGTGGGTGGTGTTGGTGATAGAACCATTAGCACAAATGGGCCGGTTGGCGATGATATGCGCCAAACGACCTGTTATATGTGTGCGTGCCGCTGTGGGATTAATGTGCATCTGCGCGATGGCAAGGTCCGCTACATTGAAGGCAATCGCGATCATCCGGTCAATAAGGGCGTGTTATGCGCCAAGGGATCTGCTGGTATCATGCAGCACATGTCCCCCGCGCGATTGAAAAAACCCTTGCTGCGGACAGGTCCGCGCGGCTCAAATGAATTCAAGGAAATCTCCTGGGAAGAAGCACTGGACAAAGCCGCTGAATGGCTTGGACCGCTGCGCAATGATCCGCAAAAGCTGGCATTCTTCACTGGCCGGGACCAGTCTCAGGCCCTGACAAGTTTCTGGGCACAGAATTTCGGAACACCCAATTATGCAGCTCATGGCGGCTTTTGCTCGGTCAATATGGCCGCAGGTGGCATCTACACCATTGGCAGCGCCTTCTGGGAATTCGGCTCGGCGGACTGGGACCGGACCAAACTGTTTTTGCTGTTTGGCGTCGCCGAAGATCATGACAGCAATCCCATCAAGATGGGCCTGTCAAAACTGAAAAAGCGTGGGGCGCGTTTTGTATCCGTCAATCCGGTACGCACCGGCTATTCCTCCATTGCCGATAATTGGCTGGGCGTAAAACCGGGCACTGACGGGCTGCTGATCCTGTCGCTCATTCATGAGCTGTTCCGGATGCGCAAAATCGATCTGGACTATTTGAACCGTTACACCAATGCGTCCTGGCTTGTGGTTCAGGCACCGGGTGACAAGGATCACGGCCTGATCGCACGCGACAGCAATGGCACGCCTTTGGTGCTGGCTGAAGACGGGTCGGTCCAACCCACCAAGACCAAGGGCGTTTCTCCACGCATGGGCGGCTCGGTCGTCCTGCCAGCGGATTGCCTGACCGGCGCGGGCAAAACAGCAGTGCCAGTGCTGGAGTTGATGGCGGAGAAATTTCTCGTTCCTGACTACGAACCAGAGGCAGTTGCCGGAAAGACCAGAATTTCTGCCGAGACCATTCGCAATCTGGCTGCAGAAATTGCCCGCGTGGCCTTTGAAGAAGAAATCGTCATTGATCAGCCCTGGACTGACATGACGGGTGAGCGCCATGACAAAATCATTGGCCGCCCCGTTTCCATGCATGCCATGCGTGGCATCTCCGCCCATTCCAACGGGTTTCAGACCACGCGCGCATTGCACGTATTGCAGGTGCTGATCGGCTCAATTGATTGTCCCGGCGGCTTCCGAACCAAAACGCCCTACCCCAAACCTGTTGCCGCGCATCGTACCGCCGACCCCGCGAATACCGCGTGGGGGATAGCGTGTGGCGGCGACCGCCTGTTGCGCCTGTTCCACATCCTGAACCATCGGAAACAACAATCCCGGCGCGCCCATGTCCAGCAGCCCTTTCA
>CAZOCA010000098.1:0-5234 GCA_964578105.1 uncultured Pararhizobium sp. | reverse complement strand
CATCAATCCAGGCAAACCGTTGGCAGGCCCGCATCTTGGTTATGTACGCGGCCCGGAAGATTTGCTGATTGACGGTGAAGGCAAACCAACGCGTATCGACAAGGCATTTTCATGGGAAGCCCCCATGTCGGCCCACGGCATGATGCATATGGCGATCGCCAATGCCCATGCAGGTGATCCCTACAAAATCGACACGCTGTTCATGTATATGGCCAATATGGCCTGGAACTCGTCGATGAACACCAAGTCAGTGATTGATATGCTGACTGACAAGGATGAGACGGGCGAATACAAAATCCCGAAAATCATCTACTCCGACGCTTATTCCAGTGAAATGGTGGCCTATTCCGATCTGATCTTGCCGGACACCACCTTTCTGGAACGCCATGATTGTATCTCGCTGCTGGACAGACCGATTTCGGAACCGGATTCCGTCAATGACAGCATTCGCTGGCCAGTGGTCGAGCCGGACCGTGATGTGCGTGGCTTCCAGTCTGCCCTTATAGAACTGGGCGGAAAGCTGAAACTGCCAGGCTTCGTGAATGATGATGGTGAACAGCTTTACAAGGATTACGCAGACTACATCGTCAACCATCAGCGCCGGCCGGGCATTGGCCCTTTGGCCGGTTTCCGAGGTGAGAATGGCGATCAGGACGGGCGCGGAGCACCCAACCCGGATCAGATCAACGCCTATATTAAAAACGGTGCCTTCTGGTCAAAAGAACTGCCGGAAGAGGCGCGGTTCTTCAAACATTCCAATAAGGCCTATCAGGATTTTGCTGTTGAAATGGGCTTCTTCGACGCACCGCAGCCGGTAACTTTCCAGCTGTATGTGGAGGAATTGCAGAAATTCCGCCTTTGCGCCGATGGCCTGCGCCAGCCCATTGCACCGGCACATCAGAAAGAGCGGATCAAAACCTGCTTTGACCCCCTGCCGGTCTGGTATGCACCATTTGAGGAAGATGGCGTCGATCTGGAGGCTTATCCCTACCACGCCATCACCCAGCGGCCCGCCGCCATGTATCATTCCTGGGGCTCTCAAAATGCATGGCTGCGCCAGATTCACACCAAGAATGTGCTGTATGTACCCGGCCCCATTTGCGATTCAGAAGGGCTGAAAGATGGCGACTGGGCGAAGGTTTCGTCCTGGCATTCATCCATTCGCGTGCCAATTGCGCGTATGGAAGCGGTGAATGATTCCACGATGTGGACATGGAATGCCATCGGGAAACGTAAAGGTGCGTGGAACCTGTCGCCCAAGGCACCTGAAGCAACCGAAGGGTTTCTGCTCAATCATCTGATACATGAATTGCTGCCACCAAAAGGTGACGGTCTGCGCTGGGCCAATAGCGACCCGATTACCGGGCAGGCCGCCTGGTACGATCTGCGCGTTTCCATCACCAAGGATGTTGATCAAACCAGTCCGGAAAGCACCCCCGGCTTCGCTGATGTAGGCGCACGTAAGGTTCTGGGCGATCCACCCAATGATCTGCGCTACGGCGAGGAATGGACCAAGGAGACCTCTTCATGACCAGCCTGCCAACACAAGTTACCGGCAAGAAACTTGGTCTTGTCATTGATCTGGATGTCTGTGTGGGCTGTCATGCCTGCGCCGTTATCTGCAAGGAATGGAACACTGGCGGCTATGGCTCTGCATTGTCCGATCAGGACCCCTATGGTGAAGACGTTACCGGCGCTTGGCTCAACCGTATTCATACCTTTGAAGTAACGCCTGGCGACATGATTCCCGGCTATGGCAAGAAGCCAAAAGGTCAGGGTGTCGGTGAAGTCATTGCGCAGACCGAAGAAGCGCGCGTTGTTCATTTCCCCAAATCATGCCTGCATTGCGATGACGCACCCTGCGTCACTGTGTGTCCGACAGGGGCCAGCTACAAACGCGGTGAAGACGGCATTGTGCTGGTTGACGAAGACAAGTGCATTGGCTGTGGCCTGTGTGCCTGGTCCTGTCCTTATGGGGCACGCGAGATGGATCAGGATGCAGGTGTCATGAAGAAATGTACCCTGTGCGTTGACCGCATTTACAATGAAGACATCCCGGAAATTGACCGTCAGCCAGCCTGCGTGCGCACCTGCCCTGCCAATGCGCGGCATTTTGGCGATCTGGGAGACCCGAATTCCGATGTCTCAAAGATGGTGGAAGAGCGTGGGGGAATTGATCTGATGCCGGAACAGGGCACCCGACCGGTCAATAAATATCTGCCACCACGTGCCCGCCAGACCCTGCCAAGCGCCGAAGTGCCGTCCGCTGCTGCAATAGCAGAGACCACAGATGGCGCGCAGGGTTTCATGAAATGGATCGACACTGCGCTGTCCAAAATCTAAGGCCCTATTATGCACCCCGCTTTATCAGTTATTATTTTCACCACCTTGTCCGGCTTTGGTTATGGCCTTGCCGCCATTTTGGGACTGTTTCAGCCAGACCCGTCTCTGCTGGCGGTAAAATTTGGTCATGTGCTGGCGTTTCTGGCAATTGCGGGCGGACTTTTGGCGTCCACGCTTCATCTTGGCAATCCACAGCGGGCGTGGCGGGCCTTTTCACAATGGCGCTCAAGTTGGTTGTCGCGAGAGGGTGTATTGGCAGTTCTGACCTTTGTGCCGCTGACAGCACAGACCGGCCTTGCGGTCGTGTTTGATACCAGCATCGGCTGGTTGGGCTTTGTCGTTGCGGTGATGTCAGGGATTACTGTTTACGCGACAAGCATGATTTACGCGTCCCTGAAAACCGTGAATGCCTGGCACAATCCAATGACCAACACCTGTTACATGCTGTTCGCAGCATCGGGTGGCCTGCTGGCAGTCGCAACGCTGAGTGCCTTCAACGATACTCAAAGCACACTGATTGTCCTGGCCATCATTGCTCTGGCAGCCGCCTTTATTGCGAAAACCATCTGGTTTCGTGCGCTCGATAATGAAAGTGGCCCTTCCACGCCAGAAAGCGCAACGGGGCTTGGCTTTCTGGGCAAGGTACGCCTGCTTGAGCGCCCTCACATGGGCGAGAACTACCTGACCCGCGAAATGGGTTTCCGCGTGGCGCGCAAGCACGCACAGAAACTGCGCCTGATCAGCTATGGCCTGGGTCTTGTCCTACCTGTGCTGTTGCTGCTCATCATGGGTGCGACCGGCATGGTCTTTTTCGGCGTAATTGCGCTTCTCAGCCATCTGACAGGTATCCTTGCAGAACGCTGGTTGTTCTTCGCCGAAGCGAAACACGCGGTCTCTGTTTATTACGGATCCGAAAGCGCCTAGCACACCTTTCCAAACACCTTCTGGCAAAGCGTTCGCTCAATGCGGTAGTCTTCGTGGGGTCTCGGACTAAATCCGATAACGACCGAGTAAGGCTTGGCAGCTTGACCCGTGTTGCGGACACGGTCCCCAAATTGTCCTTTGATTTATTCCATGGACCCAACAACAGCCCGTGACAGCCCGTCTGCGAGACTGGGCCTAACATGCCTGCGCAAACATTTTCAAATACCTCATGCGCTTGATCAAATCCTACATCTGTAAAAGTCTCTTGCATTTAGTTTTACATCAAACTATATAGTTCGATATCAAACTAATGGAGATTATGATGAACAGACGGAAATTTATAGCGTTGATGGGTGGTGGTATTGTTCTGGCAGCAGGCGGTGCTGCCGGTTACGCAGTAACCCGACAACCAAAAGACGCACTGAAACCGTGGGCCAATGCGGGCGTCAGCTACAGCGACCCTCGGAAAAAGGCTTTGTCCCATGCCATTCTGGCGCCAAACCCGCATAATCGACAACCTTGGTTGATTGATCTGTCACGCCCGGACCAGATGGTGCTTTTCGTCGATACGGATCGGCTTTTGCCGCATACTGATCCCTTCAACAGGCAGATCACAATTGGCCTTGGCTGCTTTTTGGAGCTGTTGCGGATGGCTGCTGCCGACGACGGATTTGATGTGGTCTTCGACCTGTTTCCAGAAGGTGAGGATGCAGCGCGACTGGATCAAAGACCGGTTGCAATTGCGACCTTCATCAAAGACCCAGCCGTTAAGCGTGATCCCCTGTTTGCCCATGTCTTTGAACGCCGGTCCTTGAAAGAACCTTATGATATGGCGCGCCCGGTTGCCTCAGCGGCCCTCACTCGTATTCAAGAAAACATTCAAGAAGGCGTTGGCAGCACCAATGATCCGGCTCGTGTCGACGAATTGCGCAAGCTGACCCATGAAGCTATGCGCATAGAGGTCGAGACACCACACACATTCAAGGAAAGTGTCGATCTGTTCCGTATCGGCCACGCTGAAATTGAAGCCAACCCCGACGGCATTGATTTCTCCGGCCCCTTGTTTGAAGGCATGCATCTGACCGGCCTGTTCACCCGCGAGCAAACACTGGATACCAGTTCCAGTGCCTATGCTCAGGGTATGGATGCAGTTCTGGAAAGTGCTGATACAGCCATGGCACACATCTGGTTGGTAACACCGGGCAATACACGCATTGACCAGATTCATGCAGGCCGGGACTGGCTGCGTATCAATTTGGCAACCACCGCCGAAGGTTTGGGCACTCAACCCATGAGTCAGGCCCTTCAGGAATATTCTGAAATGGCGGGACTGTACGAAAAAACCCATGCTATGTTGGCGCCAGAAGGTGGCACTGTGCAGATGCTTGCGCGTCTTGGTTACGCAGCACCGGTGCCGCCAAGCCCACGCTGGCCATTGGATGCCAAGATTATCAGGAATACAGTTTGAACAGTGACGAAAAGCGAAAGTTGACCTTCCAGTTCTTTAATGAAATCGGGATCATTCAGCAGCTCAGCACAACGGCTTTCAACCGGAAGATGCCGGATGGTCTTCACGTGTCGCATTTTGCCATCCTCAACCACCTTATGCGGTTGGGTGATGGCAAGACACCACAGTCCATTTCTGATGCGTTTCAGGTGACCAAGGGCACAATGACCCATACGCTGGGGGCCTTGTCGAAGCGGAACCTGATTGCCATCCAGCCACATCCGTCAGACGGGCGCAGCAAGCTGGTTTTTTTGACAGATGCGGGTCGCAGCTTTCACAAAGATGCCATTGAAAGCCTGAACCCGTTGATCGACTTACTGTCACGCAATGTGGATCTCGATACCATTACCCGGATGCTGCCGGATCTTCAGGCCATACGCGAAACGTTGGATAATAATCGGGACGCGTGAAGGCCATTCACAGCTCTGGATGAGTACTTGTTGGAGTTACCGCGCGATCC
>CAZOCA010000097.1:0-8287 GCA_964578105.1 uncultured Pararhizobium sp. | reverse complement strand
AGAAGTACCGGTCAGGGAACACTGCTTTTTGTTGATGAGATCCATCGCTTCAACCGGGCGCAGCAGGATGCGTTTTTACCGGTCATGGAAGATGGTACGGTTACGCTTATTGGGGCGACCACCGAAAACCCGTCTTTTGAGCTGAATTCAGCTGTGTTGTCACGCGCACAGGTACTTGTCTTTAAAACTTTGGATGATGCCGCCATTGGCGCCATGTTGACCCGCGCTGAAGGTTTCCTTGATCTGACATTACCTTTGGATGAGGAGGCCAGGTCATCGCTGATACGGATGGCTGATGGCGATGGGCGTGCCGCTCTCAGTCTTGCCGAAGAGGTCTGGCGCGCGGCAGGAGCAGATGAGATATTCGATGCAGCAATGCTGCAGACCGTGCTTCAGCGTCGTGCGCCGATTTACGACAAGAGCGAAGACGGGCATTACAATCTAATCTCGGCGCTGCATAAATCTGTGCGCGGCTCTGACCCGCAGGCCGCGCTCTATTATCTGTGCCGTATGCTGGATGCCGGAGAGGCTCCGCTCTTTCTGGCGCGGCGGCTTGTGCGTATGGCATCGGAAGATATAGGGCTTGCCGATCCACAGGCTTTGACGCAATGCATTGCAGCGCGAGATTCGTATGAATTTCTCGGTAGTCCTGAAGGTGAGTTGGCTTTGGCTCAGGCTGTGATCTATCTTGCAACAGCACCCAAGTCGAATGCGGTCTATACGGCCTATAAACTGGCCATGAAGACGGCGAAGGCAAATGGCTCACTCATGCCGCCAAAGCAAATTCTGAACGCCCCCACCAAGCTGATGAAAGAAGAAGGCTATGGCGGCGGATATCTGTATGATCATGATCAACCAGATGCCTTTTCGGGGCAGGCCTACCTTCCTGATGCGTTGCAGGGTGAACAATTTTATCAACCGGTACCTCGCGGATTTGAAAGAGACCTTCAAAAACGGCTGGACTACTGGAACAAACTGCGGCAGGACCGCACACAACAAGAAGACGACGAGGACTGAATGAACCGGTTTGACAGGTTTTTGGCGATTGACTGGTCTGGCGCTATGGGTGAGCGCCAGCGCGGAATTCAGATTGCCTATCTGGATAATCAATCTGATACGGGGCCCGTCCTGATGCGGCTGCCGGACGCCAAGAATTGGGGCCGGGTGGTTATCAAGAACCTCTTGAGTAAACTGGCGCGTGCTGATCAGCGGACTCTGGTTGGAATGGATTTCTGTTTTTCTGTTCCCTGGCCGGATGAAGGGCCTTTGCCAGAAGATCGCGAACAGGTCGGATCGGTAGAGGAGTTGTGGGCGCAGGTTGAATCGATCTGCTCGGGTGAGGCGCACTATTATGCAGGTCCCGCAATCCGCAATCTGAGCTCCGACTTTGCTCCTTACATTTTGTGCGATCGGTATCGTGGCCCGGAGTTCCGGTTTGACCGCTTCCGCGAGACAGAGCGTCAGCTTTCACCCAAACCGGCAAG
Source organism: uncultured Pararhizobium sp. (assembly GCA_964578105.1). GTDB lineage: Bacteria > Pseudomonadota > Alphaproteobacteria > Rhizobiales. The sequence continues at coordinate 6,803 of CAZOCA010000097.1, read as the reverse complement.
TATCTATCATTGTATGGGTGCCAAGCAGGTCGGACCTGGATCATTTGCCGGAATGCGCATGTTTCACACTTTGCGCACTGTGAATGATCCGCGCATTGCAATCTGGCCATTTGATCCAATTGACAATGCAAATGTGGTTCTGTGTGAGATTTATCCAAGCCTGTTCTATCAAATGGCCGGGTTGAAGCGCGCTTACGATCATGCGACTATTGCAAACACACTTGCCTATTTTCATTCTGGTAGCCCACCACAGATGAGCATCCAGGACGAGGCTGATGCGGTCATTGCGGCTGCCGCGCTGCGGGTCTTATCATATGACCCTAATTTATTTTCTTACCCGCCCAAGCTGCCAATTGCGCACAAGGAAGGCTGGATTTTCGGCGTTATGCCGTCATGACCGGTTTTCTTGCTGTGGCGCTGGGAGGCGCATTGGGAGCGTCCTTGCGCTATGGGGCCGGTTTACTGATTGTCCGAATGGTTGGCGGCGTTTATCCGTGGCCGACCTTGTTTGTGAATGTTATTGGATCATTTCTTATGGGAGCTATGGCGAGTTTTCTGCTGCTTAAGGGCAGCTCTGATGAAATGCGCTTGTTCCTGCTGACTGGTCTGCTGGGCGGATTTACAACCTATTCGGCATTCTCACTTGAAACGCTTCATCTTTGGGAACGTGGGGAGGGCGGTATTGCTGCCCTTTATATGATCGGCAAGCTGCTTGTGTGTTTCGTAGCGGTGCTTGCGGGCGCCAGGCTGATAAGGGCTTTTGCATGAACGCTGTTCAAATGAAAAAAGTGGATACTGACGAGGCTGATATGCGTCTCGACCGGTGGTTCAAAGCGCATTTTCCAGGCGTTGGTTTTGGCCAGTTGCAAAAACTATTGCGCTCGGGTCAAATTCGCGTTGAAGGCGGAAGGGTCAAGACCTCAACCCGGCTGTTGGTGGGGCAGATGGTGCGCATTCCGCCGCTGACTGGGGCCGCTGCTCCCGATCAGGCGCTGGGCCAGTCTAAAGCTGCCTGGCGGGAAGATGATGCGACATTTCTGCGCTCTCTTATTCTGCATGATGACAAGCATGTCATGGTGCTGAACAAGCCATTTGGCCTTGCGGTGCAGGGCGGTTCCGGCATCAATCGCCACGTTGATGGGATGCTGGAAGCGTTTCGGGATAAAAAGGGACAAAAGCCGCGTCTGGTGCACCGCCTCGACAGGGACACGACCGGTGTGCTGCTGATTGCCAAGACGCGTGCCGCGGCCAAGGCTATGGCAGAGTCCTTCCGTCATCGTGATACGAAGAAAACCTATTGGGCCGTCGTGAAAGGCGTTCCACGGCCCAATGAGGCACGGATTTCCACGCATCTGGTGAAAGAGGCGACCGAAGATGGCGACCGGATGCGCATTGCGCGTCATGGCGAGCCTGATGCTGACCACGCCGTGACCAATTATAGGGTGGTTGAGAAGGCGGGTGATCGGCTGTCGTGGCTTGAACTGAAGCCAATAACAGGCCGAACGCATCAGCTGCGCATTCACACGCAATATATCGGAACGCCCATTATTGGTGACCCGAAATATTTTGATATTGAGAATTGGGAGCTTCCGAACGGAATTCAGAAGCGGCTTCATTTGCATGCTCAACGCCTCATTATTCCGCATCCTGCGCCACATCTGGGTATTCCAGTCCTCGACATCACAGCGCCGTTGTCTCCACACATCAAGCAAACCTTCAATCTGCTTGGATTTGATGAACAAAACGGAATGCTGGAAGAGGATGAATTCTAACCCATGCGGTTGATTTTGTTCGATTGTGACGGAACTCTCGTCGATAGCCAGCACATGATAGTCGCCGCCATGGAGCGCGCCTTCATTGCTGTGAATTTACAGCCACCGACCCGTGAGCGGACCTTGTCGATCGTCGGTCGCTCGCTGCATGAGGCCATGGTGGATCTCACGGATGCAGAGCATCCGATCGAAGACATGGTTGCGGCCTATCGAAAGAGCTTTTTTGAATTGCGCGGTAATCCTGACTATCACGAACCGCTATATGACGGTGCCAAGGACTGTATCGAGGCCTTGGCTGCACGCGATGATGTTCTACTTGGTATTGCGACGGGCAAGTCTCGACGCGGCGTGGATGCCCTTTTGGAGCTGCATGATATGCAGGACCGGTTTGTAACCATACAAACTTCTGACAATGCACCGTCCAAACCCAACCCGGCGATGATTCATCAGGCTTTGAATGAAACTGGCCTGGACGCCAGCGTTACGACACTGATTGGCGATACCAGCTTCGACATGCAAATGGCGCAGAACGCCTCAATAGCAGCTCTGGGCGTGACCTGGGGCTATCATGATCAACCAGCGTTGAGGCAGGCCGGCGCAAGTCATCTGTTTGACAGTTTTCCTGACCTTCGTAGATTTTTGCTGACTGGACTAAATGGCTGATACCTTGGACCCAATAGAAACAGACCCGGTTAAACGTGCTCAGGTGCATTCGGCACCCAAATTGCCGAAGCGCTTCTATAAGGAAGCGACAGTGGCAGAGCGCGATGGAGCGCATCACCTACTGTTGGATGGTCGTTCGGCGCGAACGCCTGGCAAAAATCCGCTTGCTGTCAAGAACCAGGCGTTTGCCAATGGACTGGCAAATGATTGGAACGCTCAAAAGGACAATATCAATCCTGCTAAAATGCCCTTTACACGATTGGCGAATTCGGCAATTGACGGAGTGTCGGCGGCGCTTGATCCTGTTGCTGAGGAGATTTACGGCTTTGCGAAGAGCGATCTTCTGTTCTACAGGGCTGGGCAACCGGAAGAGCTTGTTGCCTTGCAGAGCCAGCACTGGGACCCGCTTCTGGATCATTTCAAAACTCAATATGAGGTCCGGTTTTTACTGACCGAAGGGCTTATGTATGTGGAACAGCCAGCAGATGGCGTCGCGCGCATCTGTGAGCTGATCAATGCCTACAAGAAAGACCCATTGTGTCTGGCCGGTTTGCAGGTCATGACCTCCATTGCCGGATCTGTTCTGATTGCACTGGCTGCGGCAAAAAATGTTCTGTCGGTTGATGCGGCCTGGCAGGCAGCGCATGTAGATGAAGACTGGAATATTTCCCGGTGGGGCTCCGACGAGGAAGCTCAGGCCAGACGGATTTACCGCAGAAGCGAGTTTGATGTCGCCCATATGGCGGCGGCGGCCCTATCCGACGAATGATTATCTTCTCTGACCGTTGTCTTGCATGGTATTGCTTTTGATAATTGAGGCAGGGACGAGACAAGAGCGGGATACTCATGACATCTGTATTGGCTGAACTGGAAGCCCGCCGCGAAAATACGCGGCTTGGTGGTGGTCAACGGCGCATCGACGCACAGCACGCCAAAGGAAAACTGACAGCACGCGAACGTCTTGAAGTGCTTCTGGATGAGGGGTCCTTCGAAGAATACGACATGTTCGTGCAGCACCGCTGTACAGATTTTGGCATGGAAGACACCAAAATTGCCGGAGATGGCGTGGTGACCGGCTGGGGCACGGTTAATGGCCGTCCCATCTTTGTTTTTGCCAAGGATTTTACGGTTTTCGGTGGATCCCTGTCGGAAACACATGCGCAAAAAATCACCAAAATTCAGGATATGGCGCTGAAAAACAGAACGCCTATTATCGGCCTGTTTGACGCTGGCGGTGCGCGCATTCAGGAAGGCGTTGCCTCGCTTGCTGGCTATGGTGAAGTGTTTCAGAGGAATGTGTTGGCGTCCGGCGTTATTCCCCAGATATCAGTGATCATGGGGCCATGCGCTGGCGGAGATGTGTATTCGCCGGCCATGACTGATTTCATCTATATGGTGCGTGACACCAGCTATATGTTCGTGACCGGTCCCGATGTGGTGAAAACCGTTACCAATGAGACGGTGAGCGCAGAACAATTGGGCGGCGCATCGATTCACACCACAAAATCTTCCATTGCAGATGGTGCCTTTGACAATGATGTTGAGGCGTTGCTGGAAATACGGCGCCTGGTGGATTTTTTGCCTGCCAGCAACACAGCCGAATTGCCTGAAGTTCCCTTGCAGGATGATCCGAACCGGCTTGAGCCATCTTTGGACACGCTGATTCCCGATAATGCAAACAAGCCCTATGACGTGAAGGAACTTATTGCCAAAACAGTTGATGATGCGGATTTCTTTGAGGTGCAGGAAAAGCACGCTGCCAACATTGTTGTCGGATTTGCGCGTATGGAAGGTCGGTCGGTCGGCATTGTAGCCAATCAGCCAATGGTTCTGGCCGGTGTGCTGGACAGTGATGCCAGCCGCAAGGCTGCGCGGTTCGTGCGGTTCTGCGATTGTTTCAACATTCCCATTGTCACCTTTGTTGACGTGCCGGGCTTTTTGCCGGGAACCGCTCAGGAATATGGTGGCCTGATCAAGCATGGGGCAAAGCTGCTATTTGCCTATGCCGAGGCCACGGTTCCAAAAATCACGATCATCACCCGTAAGGCCTATGGCGGCGCTTATGATGTGATGGCCTCCAAGCATTTGCGGGGGGATGTGAATTATGCCTGGCCCAGTGCCGAGATTGCCGTCATGGGGGCCAGGGGTGCCGTCGAAATTATCTTCCGCAAGGATATTGCGGATGCGGAGCGGATTGCCGAGCATACCAGTGAATATGAAGATCGTTTTCTGTCGCCATTTGTGGCGGCAGAACGGGGCTATATTGATGATGTCATCATGCCGCATTCCACACGTCGGCGCGTGTCGCGTGCGTTAAAGCTGTTGCGCGGCAAGCAACTGGAAAATCCGTGGAAAAAACATGATAATATTCCCTTGTAGGCCGATCAGGCGGCGGCCAGTTCGGTGCAGAGACAGGACAGAATTGTGTTTCAGAATTTAAAGCTTGCTTTGAATTCGCCACTCGTTTGAAAGCTGCCATCAAAGCCTGATTGTATTTCACCGGAAAGGCCCACAGATGTTCTTGCATCCGGGCTGGTATGCAGCACGCCAACGCCAACAAAACCTGACACATCTTCTGTTGTGTCTGCTGCAAAACTGAGCGGTGTTCCGGCCACAACTGCGTGCACATCTTCTGATCCGGCATCAAACGTAGCGTCAAGTCCAACACTTAAATCCAGATTTGTGCGGCTGCCACTGGCGTGATCCCAAATTGTTGGCAGTTTCAATTGGGTTCTGAAATTGAAGATGGAGACATCCCGTTCCCCAACACTCAAAGGATTCAATACGCCAGTTTCGGTATATTCATCGATGTGAAGGCCAGCATAACTGATGCGGGCGCTGATGGTCGCTGGTTTCAACGCGAAATACATCGGCACCGAGACCGTCAGCGACGGTGAATAGAACCAGCCATCGGACTTTCCTTCAGCGGAGGAAGATCCCAAATTGCGCGATATTTCATAATCCGTTACGCCTGCAATGAATGCCGTATGGATGTGCAGGTACTCAAAATTCCGTTTCCAGTAGATGCCGCCGAACAATGAATCGGTCGTCGATCCTCCGGCATTTTGCGCTAAGGACACCTCACTCCTGCTGTAACCGCTCAGAACTCCGAATACATTGTGACGGCCAATGTCGCCGGTTTCTATGCCGGTGGCGATGCCGGCACTGCCATGGTTGAATTCAACCGCTCTGTCGTTTCCGGCAACTTTTGAAGCGCTGCCAAAAAGGCTTCCCCAGAGCCGTGGTCCTTGCGCGGAAAAGGCGGGTATTGGTTCCAGATTATGGGTGCTGTAACTGGACAAATATTCAAGAGTTGAGGCCTGCGGGTCTTGACTGTTGTTCTCAATGGAATTGAAAATCGAACCGACCAAGTCACTGATAATTGTACCACTGGCGGCAAAGCCGGTCGTATCGACGGCAATCATTCCTGCACCGTCATTGATCAAGGTACCTGCACTTGCAAAATTGATTGTCTCGGGGGCACTTTCACGATCACTGTCGGTGCCGGAATGATCTGCAAAAATGAGTTCGGCGTTCACGCCACGCCCAATATTCAGGATATCAAGATCATCTTCATTCGTGCCGCCCAAGCCATCATTGCCGCGCCCGAAATCTATCGCGCCGACAATTTCTGACCCCGCCAGCAGGGTCAGGGAATCGTGCCCGTCACCAAGAAAATAAATCGCAAATCCGCCACTGCCGGTAATGTTGCCCGCATTGATGATTGATGCTGTGGCGCCTGGACCAGTTGATTCACGTAACGATATGCCAACCGCGCCTGAAATGAAGCCTGTGTTCTGAATTTCCACTGTGCCGGTATCGGAATGGCCAGCGAAGATTCCATGTGACCTGTTGGACGAAATAGTACCGCTGTTGGTAATTGCTATGTGCCCGGTAGCGCCCTCTGTATAGGCCTCTATGCCGTCGGGGAATTCGCCAAAATCAAAACCGGCACCCAATATATTGCCTGAGTTGCTGATGGTTATGTCGCCATTGCCCTTAGCGAGTATTCCTTTTCCAAGCTTAACTTCGATGTCACCTGTATTGATGATTTCGACGTCGCCTTTTCCGCCAACGTCTATGCCGTCGTTGAACACTGTAATATCACTGTTGTTGGTTATCCTGACAACGCCTGCTGCATTGAATCCCTCAACCAGAATTCCTTCATCGCCTTCATGGAGTTCAGAGCCAATGGCACCGGAACTTGTGATATTGATATCTCCGCTAGCCGTAGCTTCAATTCCGGCGGTATTAAAACCTGTTATGTCTGCGTTGTAGTGATTGCCACATTTCCAAAAGCTGATCCAACAATGCCGATAGCTGCCGCGTCAATTGTGCCACTATTGCTGATCGTGACATCTCCAAGCG
>CAZOCA010000096.1:0-8354 GCA_964578105.1 uncultured Pararhizobium sp. | reverse complement strand
CCTCTGAAGGCATTTTAACGCCGCGCGTCGGCATGTCGAGCCATGCGGCGGTTGTGGCTCGCGGCATGGGCAAGCCGTGTGTTTCCGGTGCCAGCGTAATTCGGATTGATTTGCGCAATGAAACACTCAGTGTTGGCGATAAGCTCTATCAGCGCGGCTATATCATAACCGTAGATGGCACCAGCGGTCAGGTCCTCGAAGGCGAGATTGCCATGTTGCAGCCGGAATTGTCGGATGACTTTGCAACTTTGATGCAGTGGGCGGATGCCGCCCGGACCATGGCTGTGCGGACGAATGCGGAAACGCCGGCTGATGCACGTATGGCGTTGAGTTTTGGTGCAGAAGGCATCGGGCTGTGCCGGACAGAGCACATGTTCTTTGATGGCGACCGTATCATGGCGATGCGTGAAATGATCCTGGCTGAGGATGCGGCGGGAAGGCGGGCTGCATTGGACAAGCTGCTGCCTATGCAGACTGCAGACTTTACGGATTTATTCGACATCATGCGCGGAAAGCCAGTGACCATTCGGTTGCTTGATCCACCGCTTCATGAGTTTCTGCCCCAATCCGAATCAGATATGGAAGATGTGGCAAAAGCTCTCAACCTTTCGATTGATAAAGTGCGCCAACGCACCCGCGCGTTGCATGAGTTCAATCCCATGCTTGGACACCGGGGTTGCCGACTGGCCGTGTCCTACCCGGAAATTGCGGACATGCAGGCACGGGCTATTTTTGAAGCCGCGGTCGAAGCTGCGCAGAAAACCGGAGCGCCGGTAACACCCGAAATCATGGTGCCGCTTGTATCAGTCAAACCGGAATTTGATCTCATCAAGGGCCGTATTGATGCGGTTGCCGAGATGGTGATGAAAGAGCGAAATGTTGAGATCAAGTATCAGGTCGGCACGATGGTTGAATTGCCGCGTGCTGCGCTGCAAGCCCATAAGATTGCCGAGACAGCTGAGTTTTTCTCTTTTGGAACCAATGATTTAACGCAAACGACCTTTGGTATCAGTCGTGATGATGCCGCGTCATTTTTGGGGCCATATGTGGCGCAAGGCCTGATTGAACAGGACCCATTTGTGAGCCTTGATCAGGACGGAGTGGGCGAGTTGGTCCGCATGGGAGCGGAGCGCGGACGAGCAACACGTGCGGACATAAAGCTCGGTATTTGTGGTGAGCATGGCGGCGATCCAGCCTCCATCCGTTTTTGTCAGTCCGTTGGTCTCGACTATGTATCGTGCTCGCCATATCGGGTTCCTATTGCCAGGCTGGCTGCTGCACAGGCTGCTTTGACGGATGAAAAGTGAGCCAGAAAAGCCCTGTTGCTCGTCTGTAACACTATGAAACAAGGGCTTATTTTGAGGGTTGCGACAGGGCGGAAACTCTGATTAAACTCAGGCCCATTACGGGTATGGTCGATCATTCATATTTTTTCTGGGGCAATTCTTTTCATAGCCACATTTTGAATGTTTATCAGCGTGAGTTTGAGACTTCTCATAATTCGCGTCGAAGCTGACATTCAGACTTGATGTGTGGAGCGGTTTGTATCCTGGCAGCAAAGGGTCTGTCATAACAAACAGGCTAATTGCAGATGACCAAGAAGATGGGGCTGATGAATTTGTTTTGAGGGCGAATTTTCAGAAAAAAACATTATGGTTAACCAATTACAAACAATTTACTGCAACATTTATGCGAAACGTTAACCGAAACTCAAGGTTAATCAGTCCAAATGGTCAATGATCGGTCCTTGTGGCCAAAAAGTTTGCATCAGGTATCGGTCCTGTCTTCTGGCGATGAGCCGGATGACGCGCTCGAACCATCAGATTTTCTAATCGATGGTAAGGACGCTGATAGACAGGATCATGATGCAACAGGGCTCGCGTCGCGTTGGAGTACCCTTTGGATGGTTGTGTCACGTAAAGCTGCGCATGTTGCTGACGGGTTACCCGTGCCTGCACTGCGTATGGAAGAAGGCAGTTTATCGCCGTCCGCAAAGAAGCGTGCCAACAGGCAGCGAAGTGCCATGATTTTGGCCCGCGCCCGTGCTGAAGAGCGTGCTGTGGCGGCCCGACGTCAGGCCCGGATGGCAGGTTTGGCTGTTTCCACTGCATTGGGTGCGTTGTTGCTGTGTGCCACACCTTCCTCGTCGAGCCTTCCTGAATTTACTGAGCTGGCCGATGCAGATTCCTATATTCTGCTCACGCCCATGGAGCGCACATCAGTCCATTCGGCAAGTGTGCAATATGTCGACCCGGTTGAATCGTCCGGCGTTCTGACGGCAAGCGTTGCGCCAGGGTCTGAGCCAAAAGCCTCTGCAAAGAGTGATACAGTCAAGCTGAAGGAATCGGTCAATCGTGTCGTTAAGGAAGACCTGCAGATAACCCGCAGTCGCCCGGCAGTGGTTCAGCCAAATCCTGATTTGCCGCATTCAGGAAATCTTTTTGAATTGCGTGATCTGTTCTCATCTGTTGATGAAGATATTTTGCCGCGTACAGTGCTGGCAGCCCCCGGTTGGCCCAGCAAAGACCAGATTGCTCTGGCGACCAGCCACTTTAATGCACCGGGCATTCTTCGTGAGCGGTCCCGCACTATGGTCGCTGATGCGCATAAGGCTTCGCCACCTGTGATTAATCGGGAAGCTGGCGAAGACTCCGTACGTGTTGCCCTGGCTTATGCTCCGGTTGACAGTATGGAAGAGTTTAAATCTCCTTTCGCTGCGGTTTTGAATATGCCGCACGAATCTCAAGCGGTTGCGAAAATCGATGAGCCAGTTGCAACGGCCTCCGCTATACCAGTTTTGAAAACGACAGGTGCGGTCCAATCGGCCTCTTTGGTTTCACTTGCGCTGCCAAAGCCCGGCGTGACACCTGCTAAGCCGAAAATAACGATCGCCGGACGCATTCCGATGATCAAACCAGATATTTCAGCCATTCCAAAAAGCAGCGGCATTGCAAAAGTTGCTGTTGTGCGGCCGAAGCTTGGCGGTAAAGATCACTGGTGGGCGAAGAATAAAGTCCCGCGTGCAGCGTTCTCGCGCCGTGAACAGCGCTGTTTGGCTGCCGCTGTGTATTTTGAAGCCCGCGGTGAGCCTGTTCCAGGACAGGCAGCTGTTGCTCAAGTCGTGCTGAACCGGGTTAAGGCACCTGCCTATCCATCCACGGTTTGCGGTGTGGTTTATCAGAACAAGAAATGGCGCAATCGCTGCCAGTTCTCATTCGCCTGTGACGGCATCCGTGACAAGGTGACTGACAAGAAATCCTATGCCCAAGCACAGACCGTTGCAAAAAGCGTAACTTCGGGTAAATCTTGGTCCCGCAAAATCGGTTCCTCCACCCATTATCATGCGACTTATGTCAGCCCGAAATGGGCGAAGAAAATGAAGCGCATTACTAAAATCGGCCGTCATATTTTCTATAAAACCCACAATGGTGGCTGGAGCTAGAAGCATCCCTGCTTCACTTCAACAGGCTGATCCATTCAACAGGTGATGTGTTATTTTGGCGCGCGCCCGAATTCTGTTCCTGTTTCCGGCGCTTTTTGTGCTGATCTGGTCTACCGGCTGGATTGTCGCTAAATATGCGAGCCCGTTTGTCGAGCCCCTTAGTTTTCTGACATTGCGTTACGCGCTGGCCGGTTTGTTGCTGGCGGCATTCTGCATTGCTTTCAAAGCAAGCTGGCCGGGGCGCCAATTGATGCTCCATGCCATATTTTCCGGTGTGTTTTTGCATGCAATCTATCTTGGTGGAATCTGGTGGGTTCTGGATCGTCAGATGCCATCGACCCTTTCAGGGATGATGGCAGCACTGCAACCGTTGATGACCGCATTTTTGGCCGGGACAATTGTTGGCGAACAGATATCGCGCAGACAATGGCTGGGTTTTGCAATTGGTTTTGGCGGTTTGATGATAGCGCTGACCCCCAGATTGGCTGCGGATTTGGCAGATACTGTGGGCACCGAGGCCAGTTGGACGCTTCTCATCGGGATTAATTTCATATCCATGATTTCGGTTGTGATCGGTACATTTTACCAGAAGAAATATCTGCAGACCGGAGATTTGCGAACCATAACGACACTGCAATATCTGGGTGCGTTTCTGGCCACATTACCCGCAGCCCTGTTGCTGGAAAGCTTCGAGTTTTCCTGGACGCCGCAGCTCTTTGGGGCCCTGGCCTGGTCGGTCTTCGGACTGTCGCTTGGAGCCATTGGCCTTCTCGTCATTCTAATCCGCGAGGGGGAAGTGTCTCGTGCCGCGGTCCTGATCTATCTCATTCCTCCAACAATCGCAGTGCAGGCGTATTTTCTGTTCGAGGAGCGTTTAAGTACGCCCGAACTGGCTGGTATGCTTCTGACTGTGTTCGGTGTTTATCTGGTTTCCGTGAAACGCCGAACGAAATCTGTTGAAGGGCTGAGCGGGTAGCGAGCGTGGGCGAGAGACAAAAGACGATCCTCATTACAGGATGTTCCTCCGGGATCGGCTATCATTGTGCGCATGCCATGAAGAAACGTGGCTGGCGTGTCTATGCAACTGTACGCAGTGAAAGCGATCTGCTTCGTTTGCAGTCCGAGGGGCTGTCAGTGCTGCTGTTGGACTACACAGACCAGAATAGCATCGCCAAATGTGTCGGTGATGTCCTGGCACAAACCGATGACAGGCTGGACGCTCTTTTCAACAATGGTGCCTATGGACAGTCGGGCGCTCTTGAAGATTTGTCTGTTGATGCGCTGCGCGCCCAGTTTGAAGCAAATGTTTTTGGATGGCATGAATTGACGCGCCTGCTGATCCCGTCAATGCGCCGCAATGGTTCTGGCCGCATTGTGCAGTGTTCTTCGGTGCTGGGTTTCATTTCTATGAAGTATCGCGGCGCTTATTCGGCTTCAAAACATGCTGTTGAAGCTCTGTCTGATACCATGGGTATGGAGCTGATGGGTAGCGGGGTTCATGTCAGTCTGATTGAACCTGGCCCCATTGAAAGCCGATTTGTTGAACATTCCATGGAAGCGTTTCACCGGGAAATTGATGTTGAAACGTCTCCTCATAAAGAAATTTATGCCAAGCGCCTTGCGCGGATGAAGCGAGGCGGTGCGTCAAGGTTTAAACTTGGCCCTGATGCAGTGCAAAAACGTCTGGTCCATGCACTGGAAAGTCCGCGCCCGCGCCCCAGATACTACGTCACAACTCCGACTTATGTGATGGGGTTTTTGAAACGTGTTCTGAGCCACCGCGCTCTCAGCCGTTTTCTGGCGAAGCGTGCGGATCAAGAAACCTGAATGATGGCCAACACGATATCTCTCTTTCCACGATCCGCTAGATCTGCGCTGGCGCTGGCTGGCTTTGTCGCTCTGTGTCTGGTGGTGGGCGGATTGGGGGCGCTTCTGACAGCGCCTGGTCTTGCGCCCTGGTATGCGGGGCTTCAAAAACCCAGTTTCAATCCGCCAGGTTGGATTTTTGGTCCCGTCTGGTCCGCGCTTTATGTTCTGATGGCCTATGCCGTGTGGCGCATCTGGTCGTTGAACCCGCATCCGTCACGACCTAAAGCATATTGGGCCTTTGCGGTTCAGCTTGTGCTGAACCTTTGCTGGTCTGGCGCATTCTTTTTTCTGCAAAGCCCCGGATTTGCGCTGCTTGTGATTTTCTGCCTGCTGGCAGCGATCGTGACGACCATTGCCCTGTTCTTCAGGTTGGACAAGCTGTCGGGCGCACTGTTTGTGCCATATGTGTTATGGGTCTGTTTTGCGACAGTTCTCAATCTTTCGATTTTCTTACTGAACTAGGTGAACAATGGAATTCTTGTCCAAAGGGCTCATTGGTGTGGCTCTGGCTGCCGTTGCAATTGTACTGTTGCTCGGTCTTATTAATATGATGCGTGGTGGCGACTCCAATTTGTCCCAGAAGCTTATGCGTTGGCGGGTTATCCTTCAATTCGTGGCTGTTGTGGTCATGATGGCGCTGCTTTATTTCACGTCGCGTTAGGCAGGATTTGTCATGGTTATCTTGAATAAAATTTATACGAAAACCGGAGACAAGGGCACAACCGCGCTTGGCAACGGCGAGCGGCGTGCAAAATTTGATCTGCGTGTCACATCCTATGGAACAGTTGATGAGGCAAATGCCGCAATTGGCGTGGCACGGCTGCATACGCAGCATGGTTTTCCAGATCTGGATGACATGCTGAACCGCATTCAGAATGATTGCTTTGATCTGGGAGCTGATCTGGCAACCCCGGATAAGGGCGAGGATCTGGGCTATGAGCCATTGCGGATTATTGAAACTCAGGTTCAACGCCTTGAGGGCGACATTGATACACTGAATGCAGATCTCCAGCCTCTGCGGTCATTTGTCCTGCCGGCAGGATGCCCGGCATCTGCGCATCTTCATGTGGCGCGTACTGTTGCCAGACGGGCCGAGCGGTTGACAGTGGAGCTGGACAGTGACGCGGCTGAGCCAGTCAATCCGTATTGCATTCAATATCTCAATCGTCTGTCTGACTTTCTGTTTGTCGCCGCCCGATGGGTGAACGACAAGGGAGATGCTGATGTCCTTTGGGTTCCGGGTAAAAACCGTTAGAGCTTGTTTCTCTATAGAAAAAATATGCTCCAGGGCCTGAATCGCTATGTTTCTTCCACTTCATGACAGCAATCCACTTACGCATGTCAAACGTCCCTATGTGAACTGGGCTCTGATTGCCATTACGATTGCGGTATTTGTGTTTTTCCAAACACCGGTTGCGCCAGGTTACTCGGAAATCTTCCCGGCTTCATTTGGCGTCATTCCATCGGTTCTGTTTGAAACCCGGGCCCTGCCACCTGATCTGAGGTTCATACCTGCGGACTGGACTTTGGTGTCTTATGCATTCTTTCACGGGGGTTGGATGCATTTGCTGGGAAACATGCTGTTCCTGTGGGTGTTCGGAGATAATATTGAAGATGCGCTGGGCCATGTAAAATACCTGTTATTCTACCTTTTATGCGCCGCTGGCGGGGGTTATGCACATGCGCTTTTTCACCCAACTTCCGATGCGCCGCTGATCGGTGCTTCCGGTGCTGTTGCCGGGGTTGTCGCTGCCTATCTGATACTTCATCCGCGCGTGAAGGTCTGGATTCTGGCGCTTGGGCGCATACCGCTTCGGCTTTCCGCCATGTGGGTTCTGGGGGCCTGGGTTTTGATGCAGTTTTATAATGTGTTTGCAGCTGCAGACAGTGAAGTTGCCTGGATAGCCCATATAGGTGGACTCATCTGCGGTGCCGCTTTGGTGCTTCTCTTGAAGCGGCGCGGGGTGGCTTTATTCGACCGGGACCTGACCATCCCCTGACGTCCGAATACATGACGAATTTCTGTTGTTTGGTGTCGTTGACAGGGTAGGGGGGCACCGATAGGTTCGCTACAAATTCCGCACATGCTGCGCGCATTCTGGAGACAATCATGAAAATACTGGTGCCTGTAAAACGGGTGGTGGACTACAATGTGAAAATCCGCGTCAGAGCGGATGGGTCGGGTGTTGAATTGGCTAATGTCAAAATGGCCATGAACCCGTTTGACGAGATTTCTGTTGAGGAAGCTCTGCGCCTGCGTGAAGCTGGCACCGCCAGCGAAGTTATTGTTGTTTCAGTTGGGCCCCAACAGGCTCAGGAAACCATTCGCACCGGTCTGGCCATGGGCGCAGACCGGGGTATTCTGGTTCAACATGATGAGTTGGTCGAGCCGCTTGCCGTTGCCAAAATTCTGCAGAAAATTGTTGATGAGGAAAAACCTGATCTGGTGATTGCCGGAAAACAGGCCATTGATGATGACTGCAATCAGACCGGCCAGATGCTGGCTGCTTTGCTGGGCTGGTCTCAGGGCACATTCGCCTCTGTGTTGTCAGTGGGCGATGGCGAAATGGATGTCACACGGGAGGTGGATGGTGGTTTGCAGACCGTAAAGCTTAAATTGCCAGCTGTCGTGACAACAGACTTGCGGCTTAATGAGCCGCGCTATGCCTCGTTGCCCAACATCATGAAGGCAAAGAAGAAACCGATTGAGATGAAAACACCGGCAGATTTTGGTGTTGATATGACGCCGCGTCTCACAGTTCTGAAAACTGTTGAGCCAGAAAAGCGCGCAGCCGGTGTCAAAGTGGCAAATGTTGCTGAACTGGTGGACAAGCTGCGCAACGAAGCCAGCGTTCTTTAAGGAGGGGCTAAGCGATGACGACTTTATTGATAGCAGATCACGATAATCTTGCTCTGAACGACCCGACTTTACGTGCCATCAGCGCTGCGGCCGGTCTTGGTGCAGCAGTTCATGTTCTTGTCGCGGGCAGTGGCAGTGCAGATGTCGCCGCCCACGCTGCAAAGATTACTGGCGTTGAAAAGG
>CAZOCA010000095.1:0-8377 GCA_964578105.1 uncultured Pararhizobium sp. | reverse complement strand
GCCCTACATGCATTCTGAAAGTCTGGTCATCCAGCACGAAGCCGTTCGGGTATTTGCACCACTGGGTGAAGAGAATTTGAAATTTGCCGAAAGCCATCGTGACACCATCCAGCGCTTCGGACGTTTCCCCAAACGCAATGAAGCCTTGGGGCGCACATCCACGCAAGAAGAACGCGACTACATTGCCGATTCCGGCAGTTCCATGTTTTAAGGACCCCCAAATGTCTGATTTCAAAACGTTTGATGATCTGGACCCAACCGGCAAAACCTGCCTTGTTCGAGTCGATCTGAACGTACCAATGGCCGACGGAAAGGTGACAGACACCACCCGTATCGACCGCATTTTACCCACCATCCGTGAATTATCAGAAAAGGGCGCTAAGACAGTTCTGCTGGCCCATTTCGGACGCCCCAAGGGCCAGATCGTGCCCGAAATGTCGTTGAAGCAGGTCGTCCCCGCTCTCACCCACGCCGTCGGAAAACCAATTGCCTTTGCCGCTGACTGTGTTGGCACAACAGCGGAACAGGCGATAGCCGGCCTGATGCCAGGCGATATCATTCTACTGGAAAACACCCGGTTTCACGCGGGTGAAGAGACAAACGACCCGGAGCTTGCCCGCGACATGGCAAAGCTTGGCGATGTTTATGTCAATGACGCCTTTTCAGCCGCGCACCGCGCTCATGTGTCCACCGAAGGACTGGCCCATCTGCTGCCGGCCTATGCCGGCCGCACCATGCAGGCGGAACTGGAAGCCCTTTCCGCTGGCCTTGGCAATCCGGTTGCGCCGGTTATGGCCATAGTCGGCGGCGCAAAGGTCTCCAGCAAGCTGGACCTTCTGCAAAACCTGATGACCAAAGTCGATATGCTGGTCATTGGCGGCGGTATGGCCAACACATTTCTGGCCGCCATGGGCAAGGATGTCGGAAAATCTCTATGCGAACATGATCTGGCCGACACGGCCCGCCACATTATGGACACGGCAGCAGAGAACCAATGCGAAATCATTCTGCCGGTTGATGCAATTATCGCGCGCGAATTCAAGGCAAATGCAGCAAACGAAATCGTCTCGGTCGATCAGGTCCCGGCCGATGCCATGATGCTGGATGTGGGACCAGAAACAATAGCCCTGATCAGCACCAAGCTCGATCAAACAAAAACCCTTGTATGGAATGGCCCGCTCGGCGCGTTTGAAATGGAGCCTTTTGACAAAGCCACCGTGGCAACCGCCCAACATGCTGGAAAGCTGACAGAAGCTGGAAAGCTTATCTCCGTAGCAGGTGGTGGCGACACAGTCTCTGCCATGAACCACGCAGGCGTCGGCAATCAGTTGAGCTACATATCAACGGCTGGCGGCGCATTTTTGGAATGGATGGAAGGTAAGCCCCTTCCAGGCGTAGATGCACTCAAAGCCGCATAAGCGGCGTTTTTTCAAGAAGGAGCACTTTCATGAGCACAATTCACGACATAGCTTCCGCAATGGTGAAACAGGGACAGGGCCTTCTGGCTGCTGACGAAAGCACCGGCACGATTAAAAAACGCTTCGACAGCATCAATGTCGATTGCACGGCTGCCAGCCGTTGTGACTACCGCGAAATGCTGTTCCGCAGCGACGCTATGAAAGAGGCTGTCTCAGGCGTCATTCTGTTTGAAGAAACACTAAGCCAGATCGGATCGGACGGCACCCCCCTGGTCGATCTGATCACGGCCACCGGAGCCATTCCCGGCGTCAAGGTCGACCAGGGCGCAAAGCCTCTTGCGGGCCATCCCGGAGAAACTGTGACGGAAGGCCTTGACGGACTGCGTGAGCGGCTCGCGGAATATCATGACAAAGGCGCCAGATTTGCAAAATGGCGCTCTGTCATTTCCATTGGCGATGGCCGACCAAGCTGGAATGCGGTCAAGGCCAATGCCCATGGCCTTGCTCGCTATGCAGCGCTCTGTCAGGAAGCCGGGATTGTGCCCATGGTCGAGCCGGAAGTTGCCATGGACGGACCAGACGCCAAACATGACATTGATCAATGCGCCGAGGTCTCCCGCTGGGTCCTGAGCGCTGTTTTCAACGAGCTCTATGATGCCAAAGTGGATCTTGAAGGCATGATCCTCAAACCAAACATGGTCGTCCCCGGCCAGCACAGCGCAAAACGCGCCAGCATTGAAGAAGTGGCGGAGAAAACCATTGCCTGCTTCAAAGCTGAAGTACCGGCAGCGGTTCCCGGCATTGCCTTCCTGTCCGGTGGCCAAACCGATATAGAAGCCACAGCACATTTGAACGCAATGAATGCGGCCTATGATCTGCCCTGGGCCCTGACCTTCTCTTATGGTCGCGCCCTGCAGGCCGCCGCTCTGAAAACATGGTGTGGCAAGTCAGAAAACACCGCAGCAGCCCAAAAAGCATTCGATCATCGCGCCCGCATGAACGGATTGGCTGCCTGTGGCAAATGGTCAAACAGTCTGGAAGTATAATGGTTGCAAATTCACGCCCCGGCGCTCAGCTGTTTCTGGTCACGCCCCTTTTTGACAACAGGGATGCTTTTGCAACCCTGTTGGAAGCCGTGCTCAAGGCAGCCGATGTCGCTGCCGTGCTGATCGCACCCAGAGGCCCGGACAATGTGTCCGATACCTATCAAAATGACTGCAAGCAACTGGTACCCATTGCTCAGAATCATGGCGCAGCAGCGCTGACCATGAATGACACACAAATCAGTGGCCGCGCCAATGCCGACGGCATCCATTTGACCGGCAGTCTAAAAGAACTCAAGGACGTCACCGCCCGATTCCAGCCGAAGAAAATTGTCGGTGCCGGAGCCATCAAGGACCGACATGATGCCATGGAAAAGGGCGAAGCCCTGCCGGATTATCTGTTGTTTGGCGATGTGTTTGAAACCGGTGAAAGTGACCTGGAAACAACGCTGGAATTAGCGGGCTGGTGGGCCGATCTGTTTGAAATACCCTGCGTGGCGATGGCCGGCAAAAATGTCGATGACGTCAGCAACGCGCTGGCAACAGGCGCGGATTTCATTGGCGTTGGCAGCTTTGTCTGGCAGCACCCCGATGGCCCAGAAACTGCCATAATGGAAGCCCATAAATTGCTGCAAGGCGAATAGGGCATTGCCCGTCTGCCATCACATTCAGGATTTTTGATCATCTTGCAGCGCGCGCTTATGACAGTGTTGGTTCTTACCGGATTGGCCTGTGCTCCTGTACAGGCCCAGCAGGCGGATGTTGCCAATCCAACCGCGATGCCAGAACCTGCCGGAGAAACTTCCGATGCAACCGCCGAAACGGCAGTGGTCAAGCTGCCTACCCCCATTTTGGACCCGGCCTTTGGCGCTTATCAGCGTGGTTACTACCTGGAAGCATTCGGTCTGGCTTTGGAAAAAGCAGAGCAAGGCGATGCACCATCCCAGACCTTGGTGGGTCAAATCCTCTACCAGGGTGAGGGAATGGAGAAGAACTATCGTCAGGCAGCGGACTGGTTTCGGCTGGCTGCAAAATCCGGCGATCCACAAGCAAAATTTGCACTCGGCATGATGCATCTGCGCGGTCATGGCGTCCTTCCGGACAAGACAATAGCCGCACAAATGTTTCGGGAGGCCGGTCAAACCGGCCACTCGGACGCGCTCTACAATTTGGCGCTTCTCTTTTTGGAAGGCGAGGTGGTGGACCGCAATGTAGGCGTGGCCGCAGCCTATCTGCGCCGTTCAGCCCTTGCTGGACATGCACAAGCACAATATGCGCTCGGCGGGGCATTTGATGAAGGCGCAGGGGTTGCCCGTGATGAAAGTGTCGCGGCTGAATGGTATCAGAAAGCCGCAGAACAAGGCCTTGCCGATGCCCAGATTGACCTGGCAACCATGCTCTTTGAAGGGCGCGGCATTGGTCAGGATCAGAAGGCCGCTGCCGGCTGGTTTCTGCGTGCCGCAAACGCTGGAAATCCAGTTGCCCAATCCCGCATTGCCCGGTTGTTGGCAACCGGCAGTGGCACAGAAAGAAATCAGATCGAAGCGGGCAAATGGCATCTCATTTCCCGCCGGTCAGGTCTGGAAGATTCATGGCTGACAGACTGGTTCAAAGACCTGACGGATGACGAAAAGTCGGCCGCCTTCGATCTGTCGCAAAGCTGGCAATGAGCGTCACCGGAAAGCAGACGCTTTGTAAAAAAACAGATACGTTCTAAAAAATCAGGGCTCTCTAGAAGTCCGGAACCATATCCAGGGTCGTCACCAGCGAAATGATCTTGCCGCCCGAAAGATGAAACACATTTGTGCCGCTGCCCCGCCCGCCGGGAATGGCCTTTGAAATACAAGTCCAGCGTACCGTAATCAGCTCACCTGACATCGCCACACTGCCAAGTATGATCACGGCATCATCAAAATCATCACTGCGACTGTCGTCGAAGGCCTTCAGGATGGCCGCGCGGCCACGATGCGGCTCCGAACTGCCGGAAAACGGCTCGGTATATTCAGCCTCATCTGAAAACAAGGCTCCCAGCAAATCCAGTCCAGAGGGTCCGGCCTGCATTGCAAGGAAGAAATTTGTGATCTCTAATGGCATGTGAGTCATGAAAGTGGTCCTGTTCCTATGTCCGTTGATCCAAAACTTCTCAGTGCCCTGTCATCTGTGGTGGCGGAGCTTGGAAACGTACCGACAAGGCCCATTCCACAATCCATTATCAAAACCCTCGCCCCGCTGGTCCGGCCCGGACTGGAATTGACAATTGATCTGGACGCAAGTCAGGCGATTGGCGCTCCGCTTGTGATGCTGTCAGATAAATCCGCTGAAAGCCCGCTTCTGTCCGCACTGACACCGCGCCAGAAACAGGTTTCGAAACTGGTGACGGAAGGCAAAACAAATCGCCAGATTGCAGCTGAACTCGGCATAACCCTTGCCACGGTCAAAGACCATGTTCACGCCATTTTGCAGCGATTGAAGCTCCCGTCTCGCGCAGCGCTGACAGCGGCACTGAACAACTCTTAGAAAACGTAAAACATCCAAACAAAGCGCACAATCCATCCAAGGATGGATGATCAACGACTGATCAGACGCGCATTTTCAATGGCAATGACACTTTGATCGGCAAACATCTGCGCCGTTTCAAGCGCCTTGTCATCAAACGGACGAACCGTTTGACGGTAGACGGTAAACGCACCGATCAGCCGATCACCTGCCAGCATCGGTATGGCGGCAAAAGACCGGGCTCCGCCCAGATCCGCAGTGGCGTAACGCAAGGGATCGCCGGTGTGATAGATCATCTCTGAGCGCACATCGGAGATATTGATCACTTCGTGCGCGGCAATGACACGTCCAAGCCCGGTTTTCGGACCAACATGAAACGACCCCATCTCCGACAGCCAATCCGAAAACACGCTGGGAATGCCACGCATAAACTTCGCCCGATAGCCGGAGGTCGCATCATATTCAAACAGAATGCCAAACTCCGCATCACACAGCTCCAGCGCATAGCCCAGCACAGAGGCAATCACCTCATCCAATTGCCCATTAGAGCGGCTGATAATCCGCAGCACCTCGCCCAGAACCCGCTCCCGCCGCACCGCTTCTTCCAGGCTAAGAGCCAGCTCCGAAATCAGCGCGGCCTTTTCCGCATCATCAGACGGCTGTACCTGCGCCTCACCGTTCAGAACACCGTATAATTCAATCTTTGAGGAGACACCGAGCTTGCGATAAATCGTCGTCAGATGCGTGCGCACAGTGGAGGGCGCAATCCCCAATTGCCCGGCAATTTCATGATAATTATCACCGCTGGCATACGCCGCTGCAATCTCTTGCTCCCGCGATGTTAGCGTTTCTTGTTGCACGGACAGGCCTCTTGTTGCGCAGCTTGGGTCTGGAATTTATGACCGCATTGGCCGCCGCTTCCTATACAGCAAATGCAGTAGCAAATATCTGCAAATGCGTATGAAAATACATCATACGCCCGATGGGCGTCCCACCCAAAGTCTTCTAGCATTGCAATGAAGCTGCCCACCAAAGCGTGGCAAAGCATGTATCGGGGCTAGAAAATGACAAATCGTTGGCACGTTCTGGCTTTGCTGTTCAGCATTCGCGTCGCCATGGCCTTTCAGTTTCAGGCCGTCGCCGCCCTGTCACCCTTTTTCATGGAAGCCTACAAGATCGGTATTGCTGATATCGGTCTGCTGATCGGTCTCTATCTGGCACCGGGTATTTTTCTGGCGCTGCCTGGCGGGGCCATCGGCAAACGCTTTGGCGAAAAACAGGTCGTTCTGGCGGGTCTGTTGCTGATGAGTGTTGGCGGATTGATGATCGCAACCGGCAGCACTTGGGAAATGCAACTCATTGGCCGGGTGTTAGCGGGCATTGGCGGCGTCCTGCTGAATGTCCTGATGACCAAAATGGTCACGGACTGGTTTGCCGGACGCGAAATCGCCACCGCCATGGGCATCTTTGTCAATTCCTGGCCGGTCGGTATTGCGCTTGCTCTGCTTGTTCTGCCGGGCCTTGCGGACGCAACCGGCCTTAACATGGCCTTGCTGATGGTCGCGGTTCTGACCATTTGTGGCTTTGCCCTGCTGGCCACAGCCTATGAGGCCCCTGCCGGCCTCAGCGCACAAGACACAAAGCCCGTTCCGCTGCGTGGCACAACCTTGTGGCTGGTCCTGTGCGCCGGGTTGATCTGGGGCCTATACAATGCCGCACTCAGCATGGTTTTCAGCTTTGCGCCCGCCATGCTGACGGAACAGGGCTGGACGGCCACTGCCGCCAGTTCTGTCACCAGTATTGTGCTGTGGGTCATGGCCATTTCAATCCCTCTTGGCGGCATAATTGCAGATCGCACCAAGCGCGTAGACGCTGTGCTGATGGCGGGCCTGATATTGTTCGCAATCATACTGGTCATAGCGGCACGCACAGACGCCATCCTGCTCAGCTTCACAATAATGGGCGCAGTTGCAGGCCTTTCAGCAGGCCCGATCATGAGCCTGCCGTCACGCATATTGCTGCCCGGCAACCGCGCAGTTGGCATGGGCGTATTTTTTACAATCTTCTACATGTTCGTCGTGCTTGGACCGCTGGCAGCAGGATACCTTGCCGATCTAACCGGCCGCATCAGCATTGCCTTTGATATAGGCACACTCATGCTGATAGCCTGTATAGTTCTACTTATGGTATTCAGACACCAGACCACCACACGCAAACCAGTCGGCATCCCTTACGTTGCGCCGCGTTCAGCGCGTTGACACGACGCGTTGTCACCCGTGGCGCATGTGCAAAAAAACTAGCCATCATGTCTATTTTTCAGGCAATTGGATCCGCCTTATTTCCAATTTACAGCAGATTTTCACCCTTTGAACTGGCATGAAAATTGCTTCTCAGCCCATAGAGTTCGATTAGGAGAATAATATGAGCGGAAATACCGTGCGTTTGAATGCCATTTCAGCAATTACATCGACGCCAACCGTTGAGTCCGGTTTTGATTTTGTATCAAGCCCGACCAGCAGTGTTTGGGGCGATAATGTTTTCAGTTTAAACGAAATGGAGCAGCGCCTTCCAAAAGCGATCTTCAAATCACTGAAGAAGACAATCACTTCAGGCGAGGAATTGGATCCGACCACGGCAGATGCGGTCGCCGAGGCCATGAAGACATGGGCCATTTCAAAGGGCGTGACGCATTATGCACACGTGTTTTATCCGCTCACCGGCCTGACAGCCGAAAAACACGATTCCTTCTTCGATCCTGATGGAAATGGCGGCACGATTGCCACCTTTGCCGGCAAAGCGCTGATCCAGGGCGAACCGGATGGCTCCTCCTTTCCAAATGGCGGCATTCGCCAGACATTTGAAGCCCGTGGATACACCATTTGGGACGTCACAAGCCCAGCCTACATCATCGAGAATCCAAACGGCACGACGCTCTGCATCCCCACAGCTTTTGTGTCCTGGACAGGCGAAGCGCTGGACAAGAAGACCCCGGTTCTGCGCTCCATGCAGGCACTTAACAAACATGCCCAGCGCGTTCTGAAATTCTTTGGAACCAACGGCCCCTTCATCTCGTCCTCCGCCGGAGCCGAGCAGGAATATTTCCTCGTCGACAACCACTTCTATTATGCACGCCCCGACCTTCTGGCCGCTGGCAGAACCCTGTTCGGCTCTCCGCCACCCAAAGGGCAGGAATTCGACGATCACTATTTCGGAGCCATCCCGGAGCGGGTTCAGGCGTTCATGTTCGAGGTGGAACGCGAATGCTTCAAACTCGGCATTCCGGCAAAGACACGCCACAACGAAGTGGCGCCTGGCCAGTTTGAATTGGCCCCCGTTTATGATATGGCCAATGTGGCAACCGATCACCAGCAATTGGTGATGACCACCTTGCGCAAGGTCTCCACCAAATTCGGCATGACC
>CAZOCA010000094.1:0-8392 GCA_964578105.1 uncultured Pararhizobium sp. | reverse complement strand
CTTGAAAAGCTGCGCGATAATCTGGATGGCTGCATTGGCTGTGGCTGCCTGTCCTTACGCAATTGCGAACTCTATAATCCACAAGACAGAGCCCGGAAAAAGGGCGCAGGTCCGCGCTATTTATTGGGCGATAAACCGACACCTGAAACCAGATAATCAGCAGACAAGCTTACCCAAACACTGCCCTGATTGGCACATGGTCTGATGGTTTTTCCCAGCCGCGTGCGTCACTTAAAATCTCGACCGAAGACAGATGCTCTGCAACATCTGGATGCGACCAGATGTGATCGAGCCGCCGTCCGCGGTTGGAAGCCTGCCAATCGCGTGATCGATAGCTCCACCAGGAATATAGCTCCTCAGGCTCTGGAAAGTGTTGCCGCACCAGATCGACAAAGTCGCCAGATTTGAACACCCTGTCCAGCGATTCCACCTCAATCGGTGTGTGTGAGACAACTTTCAAAAGCTGCTTATGGGACCACACATCATGCTCACTGGGGGCAATGTTCAAATCGCCCACGACAATGTTCTTATCGCTCTTGAACCGATCACCGAAATGCCCGGTCATTTCATCCAGAAATTTCAGCTTGTGATCAAATTTGGGGTTTTTGACAATATCGGGCTCATCCCCTCCGGCAGGCACATAGAAATTATGCAACAGCACCGAATCAGACATTCCGGGAATTGCGTGACGCGTGGAAATGTGGCGGGTATCACCCATCTCGCAAAACTCGACCCATTCAGCATCTGCTACAAATGGCTGGCGGGAAATGGTGGCCACGCCGTGATAACCCTTTTGACCATGCATCGCGATATGCTCATAGCCAATCTTCTTGAAGGCGGCCGTCGGGAACTGATCATCCGGACATTTCGTCTCTTGCAGGCACAACACATCGGGCTGCCACAACTCAAGCAGTTTCTGCACAATAGGCATGCGCAAGCGCACGGAGTTGATGTTCCAGGTGACGATAGAAAAAGCCATGATGAAATTCCTGTAAAAGAGAAGTATCAGATGGCCGGATTCGCGAACAGAAGACAAGCCCTCAATCGAAATTCGGCTTCTTCCGGTTTTGTTTGGTAGACCCGCGCTGCGTTTTCTTTTCCAGACGACGTTTCTTGGATGCCAATGTCGGGCGTGTCGGCTTGCGGAATTTGGGGCGTTCACTGGCCTGCTTCAAAAGAGCCAAAAGCCGGTCCCGCGCATCGGCCCGGTTTTGCTCCTGCGTGCGAAACCGCTCCGCCTGAATAAGAATTTCACCGGATTTTGTCATCCGGCTGCCAGCAAGCTCAGAAGCTCGGGTTTTGATATAAGGCGACAGCGTTTCGCAGTTTTTCAGGTCAAACCGCAACAACACTGCGGTCGATACCTTGTTGACATTCTGACCGCCGGGACCGGACGAGCGCACAAAGTGCTCTGTCAGATCAGAGTCCGTAATATAGTTTGAGCCGGAGATGGGAAATTGTTCCATGCCCGGCTCATATCATAATCACTAGACAGCGCAAATTGCCTACATGTGGATCGGTTTGGCAAAAGTCGCCAGTGCGGCTTCACGCACCGCTTCTGACAGGGTTGGGTGCGCATGACAGGTGCGGCCCAAATCTTCTGATGATCCGCCAAATTCCATCAGCACGGCTGCTTCATGAATCATGTCACCGGCGCTGTGACCGACAATATGAACGCCCAGAACCCGGTCTGTTTTCTTATCCGCAAGCACCTTCACAAAACCATCCGTGGCCAACATGGCACGGGCTCTGCCATTGGCGGAGAACGGAAATTTGCCGGCTTTGTATTCAATGCCAGCCGCCTTCAATTCCTCTTCCGTCTTGCCGACAGAAGCAACTTCCGGCGCTGTATAAACCACGCTTGGAATCACATCATAATTTACATGGCCTGCCTGGCCCGCCAATATCTCGGCAACGGCCATGCCTTCATCTTCAGCCTTATGGGCCAGCATAGGGCCGGCAATCACATCACCAAGGGCATAAACACCATCAATATTGGTCTGGTAATGGCCATCAACTTCCACACGGCCCATCCGGTCCAACTTGACGCCTATGGCCTCCAGGCCCAGTGAATCCGTGTAAGGGCGGCGTCCTGTGGCAATCAACACCACATCAGCATCGATCGAAATCGAATCGCCGCCAGCAACAGGCTCATAGGTTACCAGAGCACCCTTGTCAGTGGATTCAACGCCCGTCACCTTGGACGACAGCTTCATCTGAAGGCCCTGTTTGGCAAGCATCCGCTGGAACTGTTTTGACACATCACCATCCATACCACCGAGAATCTTGTCCATATATTCAATGACGGTCACCTTGGCTCCAAGGCGGCTCCAGACCGATCCAAGTTCCAGCCCGATCACCCCGCCACCGACGACAACCATATGGGCCGGGACTTTTTCCAGCTCCAGCGCACCGGTTGAGGAGACAATGATCTTCTCATCAAATTCAATATCAACACCTGGAATACCAGCCACATCAGACCCGGTTGCCACCACAATATTCTTGGCTGCAACTGTTTGCACAGCGCCATCATCCGAAGTGACTTCAACTTCGCCTGCACCAAGGATCCGACCTTCACCATGAAAAGTGTCAATCTTGTTCTTTTTGAACAGGAACGCCACACCTTCCACATTGGATTTAACCGTCTCGTCCTTATGCACCATCATTTGCGGCAGGTTCAGCTTTGCAGTCCCCACATCAATGCCCAGCGTCTTCAGCTTGTGATCTGTTTCGGACAGAACCTCTGAGGCATACAGGAGAGCTTTGGAAGGAATACAGCCAATATTCAAACAGGTTCCGCCAAAGGTCGCGCGCTTTTCAATCACAGCAGTTTTCAACCCCAGTTGTGCGGCCTTGATGGCGCAGACATAGCCCCCTGGTCCGCTTCCGATTACAACGAGATCATATTGGTCAGCCATGGTTCGTTCCTTGTGGTTGGGCTAGCGCCCGCCAGAGACATCCAGAAAAGCACCTGTCACATAGGATGCCTTTGGTGAAATCAGAAATAAAATCGCATCGGCCACTTCCTCGGCCGATCCTTCACGTTTCATCGGTATGGTGTTGCGCAATTGCGCAGCCCTGTCCGGCTCGCCGCCACTGGCGTGAATATCGGTATCAATGATACCCGGGCGCACTGCATTGACGCGTATGCCCGTTTCCGCAAGCTCAACAGCAAGGCCGGTGGTCAGCGTATCAATGGCGCCTTTGGAAGTCGCGTAATCAACATATTGATGCGGCCCGCCCAGTCTTGCAGCGACCGACGACAAATTGATGATTGACCCACCAACACCGCCTGTTTCAAGCGACATCCGCTTGATTGCCTCTCTGGCATAGACCATGGGGCCAATCACATTGACGCGCATCATCTGTTCCAATCGATCGGTGCTCATTTGGGAAAGAGGAGACTTTACATCAACAATGCCTGCGTTGTTGACAAGCGCTGTCAGCGGACGACCCGATTGATCGATCTGCTCAAAAACCCGCTCTGTATCCGCTTCAACGCCGACATCAGCCTGGATTGCAATTGCGTGACGAGACACGGCCTCAATCTTCGCAACGACAGATGCAGCAGAAGCCGCATCTGTGCGATAGGTCAGACATACATCATACCCGGCTTTGGCCGCCCCAATTGCAACTGCGGCACCAATGCCCCGGCTTCCACCTGTGACAAGAACAAGACCGGACATGCCCCAAATGCCGCCTTTCTAGAGATCGAGAACGAGACGTTGTGGATCTTCAATGGCCTCTTTGACACGCACCAGGAATGTCACAGCTTCCTTGCCGTCAACAATGCGGTGATCGTATGAAAGCGCCAGATACATCATCGGACGGATCTTGATCTCGCCACCCACGACCATCGGCCGTTCCTGTATTTTATGCATGCCCAGAATACCGGATTGCGGTGCATTCAAAATCGGCGTCGACATCAGCGAGCCATATACGCCGCCATTCGAGATGGTGAATGTACCACCCTGCATGTCGGCAATGGACAATTTCCCGTCCCGTGCTTTCTTGCCAAAGGCACCGATGGTTTTCTCCACTTCGGCAATGGACAGCGTATCGGCTTCTTTGACAACAGGAACGACAAGGCCTTTCTCTGTACCGACGGCAACACCAATATGGTAGAAATTCTTGTAAATGATATCGGTTCCATCAACCTCGGCATTCACAGATGGCACGTCTTTCAGCGCCTGAATCACGGCTTTGGCAAAGAAACCCATGAAGCCAAGCTTTACGCCGTGCTTCTTTTCAAACAGCTCTTTGTAGTCTTTGCGCAACGCCATGACATTGGTCATGTCCACTTCGTTGAAAGTGGTCAGCATTGCTGCGGAATTCTGGGCATCCTTCAAGCGGCGCGCAATAGTCTGCCGCAGCTTGGTCATCCGCACACGTTCTTCACGGGAGCCATCATCGCTCGCTCGGGCCGCAGCCGGAGCTGCTGCAGGTGCTGGCGAAGGAGCAACTGGCGCTGGCGCAGCTACCGCAGCCGGCGCAGGCGCGGCAGGTTCGGCGGCGGCCTCAGGCGCTGCCATCGCATCAGCAATTCCCTGATCAAGGGATGCCATGACATCCTCTTTCAAAATCTGGCCGCGTTTGCCCGATCCTTCAACATCATCCTCTGTCAGATCATGTTCGGCCATTTTCTTCGCGGCTGCCGGTGATGCAGGCATGGCGGTTGCACTGGCAGCTGCGACAGGTGCAGCTTCTGGCACAGGCGCCGGGTCAGCCGCAGCTTCCGCAGTTCCTTTGCCGGAAGCGCCAGCAGAAGCACCGGCATCT
Source organism: uncultured Pararhizobium sp. (assembly GCA_964578105.1). Classification (GTDB taxonomy): domain Bacteria; phylum Pseudomonadota; class Alphaproteobacteria; order Rhizobiales. The sequence continues at coordinate 3,613 of CAZOCA010000094.1, read as the reverse complement.
AGTGCCGCCAGTAAAGCGCCAACTTCAACAGTTTCACCTTCCTGAGCAATGATTTCGCTCAGTACACCGGAGCTGGGGGCTGGCACTTCGACAGTTACCTTATCGGTTTCCAGTTCCACCAGCGGCTCGTCGGCATTCACCGCATCGCCAACTTTCTTGTACCACTGACCGATAGTGGCTTCGGTGACAGATTCCCCCAGAGTCGGGACGCGAATTTCAGTTGCCATTGTTAGAACTCTTTCGATTGCATCAATACATTAGACGATCAGAACCTGCCGGATTAAGACAGGGCCTGATCAAGGAAATCGGCCCGTTGTGCCAGATGGGTGGACATCAGGCCTGTTGCCGTGGCCGCAGAAGCTGCGCGTCCCACATAGATAGGCCGCAAAGACGCTGCACCAATATGGTTCAGAACCCATTCGATATAACTTTCCGCAAAGCTCCAGGCGCCCTGATTCTTGGGCTCTTCCTGACACCACACCATTTCGGCCATTTTGAACCGTCCCAATTCAGTGACCAGCGCCTTGGCCGGGAACGGATAAAGCTGTTCCAATCGCAGCAGATAGACATCATTGATGCCCCGCTTCTCGCGCTCTTCATAAAGGTCATAATAGACCTTGCCGGTGCACATCACGACGCGCCGGATCTTGTCATCAGGCACCAGTTTGATTTTTTCGTCCGGTAGATATTCTGCATCATCCCACAACAGGCGATGGAACGCGGAATTGGGGCCCATCTCCTCCAAAGTGGATTGCGCACGTTTGTGACGCAGCAGAGATTTAGGCGTCATCAGGATCAATGGCTTTCGGAAATTCCGCTTCAGCTGGCGTCGAAGAATGTGGAAATAATTGGCTGGTGTCGTGCAATTTGCCACCTGCATATTATCTTCCGCACAGGCCTGCAAAAAGCGTTCTGGCCGGGCTGACGAATGCTCCGGTCCCTGACCTTCATAGCCATGAGGCAGCAGCAGCACCAGACCACACATACGCAGCCATTTACGTTCACCAGAAGACAGGAACTGATCAATCACCACCTGAGCGCCGTTGACGAAATCGCCGAACTGAGCCTCCCAAAGTGTCAGCCCATTTGGCTCTGCCAGCGAGTAGCCATACTCATAGGCCAGCACCGCCTCTTCAGACAGCATCGAGTTGATGACATCATATTGGGCCTGCTCTTCAGAGATACTGTTGAGCGGAATATAACGTCCCTCTGTTTCCTGATCATACAGCACTGAATGCCGCTGGGAAAATGTTCCGCGTTCGCAATCCTGGCCGGACAGACGAATCGGGTGCCCTTCCTCGGCAAGCGTTCCAAACGCCATGGCTTCCGCCATTGCCCAGTCAATCCCAGTTCCGTTTTCCATCATCTTGGCGCGGTTGTTCATAAACCGCTGAATGGTTTTGTGAACTTTGAAGTCCTCAGGAACCTGCGTAATTTTTCTTCCGATTTCCCGCAGAGCTTCCACATCCCTGCCGGTTTTGCCAACGCGCTTTTCATCAGAGCTGTCAGCACGGCTCAGACCCGACCAGGCCCCATCCAGCCAATCGGCCTTGTTGGGCTTGAAGGAATTGCCAATTTCAAACTCTTCGTCCAGATGAGACCGCCAGGACGCTTTTTGCCCGTCAATGTCATCTTGAGACACAAGCCCTTCAGCCAGCAATTTCTCACCGTAGATCTGCAAGGTGGTCGGATGGCTGCGGATCTTCTTGTACATGATCGGCTGCGTGAAGGCTGGCTCATCGCCCTCATTGTGGCCATAGCGACGATAGCAGAACATGTCGATAACCACCGGCTTGCCGAATTTCTGACGAAACTCAATCGCAACCTTGGCCGCATAGACCACAGCTTCCGGATCATCACCATTCACATGGAAAATCGGCGCTTCAATCATCTTGGCCACATCAGAAGGATAGGGCGAAGAACGAGAGAGACGTGGATCGGTGGTAAAGCCAATCTGGTTGTTGATGATGAAATGTATCGAGCCGCCAGTGCGGTGCCCTTTGAGACCGGACAATCCAAAACATTCCGCGATCACGCCCTGACCGGCAAAGGCTGCATCACCATGCAGCAGCAGCGGCAGCACTGCCGAGCGGTCATGGTCATAAACCGAGTCCTGTTTCGCACGCGACTTGCCCAGCACCACAGGATCAACGATTTCCAGATGGGACGGGTTCGCTGTCAGCGACAGATGCACATTATTATCATCAAATTCACGATCAGATGAGGCACCCAGATGATATTTCACATCGCCGGAGCCTTCCACATCATCCGGCGCAAAAGAGCCGCCTTTGAATTCGTGGAAAATCGCCCGGTGTGGCTTGGCCATTACCTGCGACAGAACATTCAGTCGGCCACGATGGGCCATGCCAAGGACGATCTCCTTAACCCCAAGCTGACCACCGCGTTTGATAATCTGCTCAAGAGCGGGAACGAGAGATTCGCCACCATCCAGACCAAAACGCTTGGTGCCGGTATATTTGACGTCAATAAATTTCTCAAAGCCTTCCGCTTCAACAAGTTTGTTGAAGATCGCTTTCTTGCCTTCCGGCGTAAAGGAAACCTGCTTGTCCGGACCTTCAATACGAGCCTGTATCCAGCCCTTCTCTTCCGGATCAGAAATATGCATGAATTCCACAGCCATCGTCGAGCAATAGGTACGACGCAGGATTTCAAGCATTTCCGGAATGGTGGCAAATTCAAGCCCAAGCACATGATCCAGAAAAATCTGCCTGTCATAATCAGCTTCGCTGAAGCCATATGAAGACGGGTGCAATTCTTCGTGGTCACGCTCTTCCGCCAAACCGAGAGGATCAAGATTGGCATGAAGATGGCCGCGCATACGATAGGCGCGGATCATCATGATAGCGCGCACTGAATCTCGCGTCGCGCTGTGAACCTGCGCGTCGGTGAGATCAACACCATTTGAAGTGGCTTTTTCGGCGATTTTCTCACCAACAGCCTCGGTCACGGCGACGGGCGGAACATCGCCCCAGTCGCCGTCAAGTGCAGAGACCCATTCACCATTGGCTTTTACGGGCCAATCAGCGCGTTTCCAGGAAGCACCTCGGGCATTGGCCTCAACGTCCTGAGGCGTGTCCTTCAGCTTCGCGAAAAAATCTTTCCACTGTGCATCAACCGAATTCGGGTCGGCCTGATACTGAGCATATATCTCTTCAATATAGGACGCATTGCCACCATACAGAAATGACGTCCCAGCAAAAATCTCATTCGCCTCTTCACGAGCCATCTTGCAATTTCCCGGAGAGCTTTCACCCCCGTACCTTTTCCACTTTGATCCCAGATTCCACTGTGTTCTTTTGCCGCCGCACCGTCAACAGTCCGGCGACCCAAGATTGCGTGATTGATGATTATCCGTTGAGCAATTCAACCAGCGTTGTGCCAAGTTTGGCCGGAGACGGCGAAACGCGGATGCCAGCTTCCTGCATGGCCGCGATTTTGTCTTCAGCACCACCCTTACCGCCAGAAATAACAGCACCTGCATGGCCCATGGTTCGGCCTGGAGGCGCTGTCCGCCCGGCAATGAAGCCAACAGTTGGCTTTGAACGTCCCTTCTTGGCTTCATCCGCCAGGAACTGCGCAGCCTCTTCTTCAG
>CAZOCA010000093.1:3234-8405 GCA_964578105.1 uncultured Pararhizobium sp. | reverse complement strand
AAGACTTTTTCCAAACCCTCGATCGACAGAATTGGCAAGCCCGATGGCTCTTGTGCAGACATATTGGAACTAGGCATGATGTTGGGGGCTCCATCGCAGCAGACGATTGTTGAGCAGGACGATCAACCGATCGGATAAGAAACCGGTGATACCGATGATGATCATTCCCGTGATGACCAGATCCGTTCGCGAAAGTGTCCTGCCATCCATGATGACCGCACCCAGGCCTTCTGGAACCCCGGTCATTTCTCCGACAACAATCAGAATCCAGGCAAATCCAAGACCCAGTCGCAAACCATTGAATATCTGAGGCGTTGCCGCAGGAATGACGACAGATCGAAACAACTGCGATCCCTTGCAGCCCAGCATTGCAGCAGCTTCGAAGAGTTTGTTGTCGACTGATCTGACCCCAAACACCGTGTTGAGCAAAATTGGATAGAACGCGCCGAGAAAGACAAGAAAAATTGCAGATTTGGGCCCAAGACCAAAGAATATCATGGACAATGGCAGCCAGGCCGTAACTGGAACCGGACGCAGCAGGGACAAGGTCGGGTCAAGCATGACACGCAACAGCGCAAAACGACCAATCATCAGCCCCAATGGAACGGCCGTGATAACGGCCAACAGGAACCCGCCATAGACGCGTTGTATTGAAACCCAGAAATGCGTGACAAGGGATGCGCTGAAAGCATCGTCATAGATGCCACCAAACGCAAAGTCCCACATCATCACCGCGACTTCATAAGGCACAGGGATGAGACGGTTTTTGGTCAACACGACTGCAAAATGCCAGGCTACGATCAAAAGGATCGGGAAGATGGCCCCGAGGGCCACCTTCCACACGCGATTTTCGATAAGTGTGGACGACACGGCATATTCCATTGTCTTGGAGGCTCTGGACTGTATTCAGAGCTTATTATGAATGGGAGATATCAGACCGCGACAGGACCTATTCCGCTTCGATGGCATTGACGAAGGAGGGGTCAATAAAGGTCGCGTAATCCGGGAGTTGCCGAATTTGCTTTTTATCAAGCATCTGAGAGCCGTAGTAATTTGCCTGTTCGATGAACTTGTCATCAATCTTCCATGTCAGTTCGACATTGGGAGCAGCTTTCTCAATGGACGGTTTGGTCTGGCCAAGCTTCTCCATTGCAACTTTGACAAAGTCCTCACGGTTGGACATCGCGTATTCGGTCGCCTGACTGTGAATTGTCAGCAGCATTTCTATCAACTCTTTGTTGCTATCGACGTTTTCCTGACGTGTGGTCAGAACCATGTTCAGCGAGCCAGTCGGCGTTGTGTAGGGATACTCGACAATCTTGCCGACACCCTTGGCCAGACTGATGCCTGGTCCAGGCTCTGCACCGACATAGGCATCCAGATCTCCCCGCTCCAATGCGGACGCCATATCGCTGAAGGAGACGCGAATTGGCTGAATGTCTTTAATCGTCATCCCTTCGGCAGCAAGGCGATCAAGAATGACCACTTCCTGAGTGGAACCGGGCCAGATCCCGACTTTCTTGCCCATCAGATCTTTGATTGTGTTGATATCTGAATCAACACCGGACACCACCGCCATCCCGCGGTTACAGGCGGCACCGACCACAACAACCGGCTCTCCGGCTGCCGCGCCAAGCGTTGCCGCCGCCAGACCATAAATGCCGAAATCAACAGTTCCTGTAACGACGGCATTTTTACCATCTGTTGGGCTTTCAAACGGGATCACTTCGATGGTGACGCCCTCTGGTGCAAATTTTTCATAAAAATAGGGCGTGATTCCATGAATGAGTTTCAAAGTTCCGACTTTGATCGTCTTGTCCTGAGCAAAGGCCTGCGTGGACAAATTGGGAAAAGCGCCGAGTGTTAAAGCGGCGACCGTAAGGCCAAGTAAAATACGTCGAGTTGCTAACATTGTGAGTGTCTCCAGAATTTGAGAGGAAATTCATTTAATGACAAACTCAGCGTAGCTCGCAGCTGCAGCAAAAAAAAATTTATTCTTTAAATCGAGTTCATAAATATATTTAATACAGGTATGAAACAGACACTCGACCCCAAATTGCTGCAAGCCTTTGTTTTATTGGTTGAAACAGGGAGCGTATCGGAAACCGCACGCCGAGTCGGCCGAACTCAGCCCGCTGTGACACTCCAAATCCAGCGTCTGGAAGCGGCGGCTGGCACCAAATTGTTTTCCACAATTGGCCGGCGCTTTGTCCTGACATCAGAAGGTGAATTACTGCTGGGCTATGCACGTTCAATACTGCATCTGCAAAATGAAGTTCATGTCCGGCTCGCCGCGCCAAAGCTCACCGGTCAGGTGATATTGGGCGTGCCAGATTTGTATGCCGCAGCTCTGCTTCCAAACATTCTTTCAAGTTTCATCGCCGCTTACCCGAATGTGGAGGTGAGCCTGCAAAGCAGCCTGTCCAGTCCCTTGGTAGCGCGGGTCATGCAAAACGAGATTGACCTTGCACTTGTGACCGGAATGCGTGCGTTCCCGAAGGGGCAAATCGTGGCAGAGGAACCATTGGTTTGGGTGACATCGGATATGAATTCCTCGTTTAATGTCGATCCCTTGCCTCTGGCAATGCTGCCCGTTGGCAATGTCTTCAGAGATATCGCGCTCGATGCATTGCAGGCCATCGGCCGTAAATGGAAAATCCAGTTGATCAGCGAAGGAATGGCTGGATTACAGGCAGCGGTGATGAGTGGAACAGTGGTCAGCGTCATCGCCAAAAGCGCGCTGGTCCCCGGAATGCGGGTGTTGGGCAAGGCAGAGAGCTTCCCAACTCTTTCTGACGTTCAATTGGTGCTCTACCAGGCGAGCGCCAAATCAAATCCGGCAGCTGATGCTCTGGCGGATGTCATCCGGTCACATTTGGCAAGCTCAGGCGCTATGATCCGGAATGAGAAAACACAAGCTGGCAGCGGTTCGTTTTAGCGCCTGTTTCGTTTAGCGGCGGAGCAGTTTTGTAAACAGCCCCTTTGGCTTGGCTTCTGCTTCCAATGGCTGGGGCATAGGTGTTTCCGCAATCGAGACATCAGCCTGCGGCGCTGGTAACGGCGCACTCGGTGCCGTCATGGCAGATTCCATGGTCGGCATGACCGCAATCGGCGTTTGCGGTACATAAGCCTCACCGCGATGCTTGGCCACCGCCCGGCCAATGGCTTCAGGAACCGTGTAGGGCGGACAAACTTCGTCTGCGACAAATTCCTCGCCCTCTGCCGCAACGGCATTGAAGACATAGCGCTTTTCACAAACATTCACCTTTGGTGGCTGTTTGGTCGCGGCAAAATGGTCCGAGCCATCTTTCAGCATGCGCCAGAAATCCGCATGCGGGCTGTCACTGTGCCGCGCAAGATTCTTGTCCGTCATACGGAACGGAAAGGCCTGAACCTGAAATGATTTCTGGCCGGCAGAAAAACTTTCCCGCCCAAGCTGGTAGATTTCCTCAATCTGATCATCTTCCATGGCATAGCAGCCACGCGAGGAGCATGATCCGTGAACCATCAAATGGCTCCCGGTCCGCTTGTGCGCCCGGTCAAATTCATTGGGAAAGCCCAGATTGAACGCCAGATAGTAGTTCGATCGCGGATTCATCAAACCGGGCACGATTGTATAGAATCCTTCAGGAGCCTGACGGTCACCCTCTTTGATTTTCGGCCCTAATTCACCTGAATAGGCACAGATGTCGTATTTCTTGTACAGCGCATATTTGCGATCAATCTTGCGCCATTTCCAGACTTCAAGTTCCGCCTCTTCCTTGTAGATCCGCACAATCATCGGCGACTTGGCATCCATTTTCAGGGTTTCCAGCCGGGTCTTTGTGGCATTTGAAAGCGGCTTGCTGTGCCGGTCATCAAAATCAAAATTCGGATTGCAGGCAGCCAGAACAAGGCCAAGAGACAGCACAGCTGCAAGGCGCAAAGGCGCAGCTTTCACAAATGAGACAGATCGAAACAGGGTCAAAAGAATAGTCACCAAAAAATTCTGTTGATCAAACGTTGCAGAATAGGGTTGATATTACGTTAGCGCAAATCACGGAATTGTGGGGAAGTTTGGGCCGCACTGGCGTGACTCCTCAGTATTTTCAGGTTAATCCAACAATCAATCATGGGTCATGACTGACTGCCGTCATATCGAGATCAACCATCAAACAGCCCAGCTTCATCACGGTTGCACACCATTTGGCCTATGTCTGGCGTTGTCTGGCAACTGCTCTGTCATGCGCCTTATGGCTAACCGCGACTGCCAATGCGGCAGTAAGTGATCTTGCAGAATGCGGTCTCAAGCCGACAGACCCCGGAACCATTGTTGCAACACACAGCATGGGCGAGTTGTCTCTGCAGGACGGCAGAAAACTGAAACTGGCTGGCGTCAGAATTGCGACATCCCAAAATCCGCTTGCCGATCTGCTGGGGCAAACCATTATTCCCTATCCGGCAGCCAAAGGGCCTGACCGAACAGGGTTTACGCCAGCGCACATCCTGTTTTCGTCAGAATCGGAGAACCAAACGCCCGCCTGGCTCCAGCAAAATCTGTTGCAACAGGGAAACGCATTTATTTATATTTATCCAGACCAGATCAGCTGTGCAAAGGCGCTCCGCTCATCTGAGGAAACCGCCCGACAATCTGGCACCGGCATCTGGAATTTGGATTTATTGCACCCAACACCCATTTCTACGCCAAAAGAAACACAGGTATTCTTTCTGAGCACAGCCGGTCATTTTGACACAGACCGCGCTGTAGGCCATTACGGAATCATTAGGGGCCTTGTGCTAAGCACGGGCAGCGCTGGACGCTGGCGTTATCTGAACTTTGGAAGGAACTACACGCAGGATTTTACGGTGAGATTGACAGCAAATGTCGAAAAACGTTTGAGTGAACACGGTTTCACCTTAAAAGGGCTGAAAGACAGAACTATCGAAGTGCGGGGCGTTGTCCAGTCAAACGGCGGCCCCTTGATTGATGTGTTTGACACAGCACAAATTGTGATCATGGAGTAAGCAGACTTGCCACTATGACAGGTCCGGTTGTTCAAATGGGGCTGAAATCCCGCCAGCAGGCAATCAACCTTGCGAATCGCATCGATTCGCGAGCGAAGGATTTGTTGCGCGTTATCCGTCCACTCATTGTTGTATTTCTTGCAGTGCCTTTGCTCGCTGCCTGCGTG
>CAZOCA010000093.1:1853-3224 GCA_964578105.1 uncultured Pararhizobium sp. | reverse complement strand
CGGGCGCGGGGTCCTCCATTGGCCAGCGCGAACATCCGCGCGTGGTGGCAGCCTATGGCGGGCGTTACCGCAACAAGAAGGTCGAATCACTTCTTGGCGACGTGACGAAGCGACTGGTGGCTGTTTCCTCAACCCCGCGCCAGAACTACCGCCTGACGGTCCTCAATTCACCAGTGGTCAATGCCTTTGCCCTGCCCGGCGGCTATCTCTATGTCACACGTGGATTGCTGGCTCTTGCAAATGACACATCGGAAGTGGCTGCTGTCCTGTCTCATGAAATGGCACATGTGACCGAAAATCATGCCTTCCAGCGCCAGCAACGCGCACGCCAGGCCAAACTGGTCAACAAGGTTGTGACAGACGTAATTGCCGACGAGCAGGAAGGCCAGATTGCCCTCACCTCCAGCCAGGTCTCACTGGCCAGCTTCTCACGCGGACAGGAACTGGCAGCTGATCGCATTGGTGTTGAAATGATGGCAAAGGCCGGTCTCGACCCTTATGCTGCAGCGCGTTTTCTGACCAGCATGGGACGCTTCAGCCGGTTCCGGGCTGACAGTCTGTCCAGCAATGCAAACAGCCCCAATTTCCTGGCTTCGCATCCGGCAACACCGGCGCGCATATCACAAGTTATCGAAACGGCCCGTGGATTCACGCCGCAAACCAATCGCGCCGAAGAACGCGCCAGTTATCTTGAGGCCATTAATGGCCTGACATTTGGCGATGATCCGGCCGAAGGTTATGTTCGGGGCCGCTCCTATTTGCACCCCAAATTTGGCTTCTCATTTGAATTGCCGGTGGGCTACACGCTGGAAAACACCTCGGAAGCTGTTCTGGCAGCCGACAAGAATGGCACAGCCATGCGCTTCGATGGCGTTGAGATCCCTCCTCAGCAATCGTTGGTGGACTATATGGGATCAGGCTGGATTGGCGGCCTCATTCCGTCATCCATTGAAGGCCGCACGATCAATGGCCTTGAAGCCGCGACAGCTGACGCCCGCGCCAAGGGCTGGCGCTTCCGCATTGTCGTTATTCGCCTGCGCGGGGCCACATACCGCTTCCTGTTTGCAAACGCAGATGCGACGACCAATTTGAAGACCGATGCCGACAAGACCCTGGACAGTTTCCGACGTCTTGGTCGTGTCGAACGGGCCAAATTGAATCCCCTGTCTTTGAAAATCGTAAAAGTGCGTAATGGTGACACCGTTTCCTCCATGGCTGCCCAGATGGATGGTGTGGATCGCAAACGCAGCCTGTTCCTGATTTTGAACGGCATTCAGGAAGGCGCTCAATTGCGCACTGGAAGTCTTGTCAAAATCGTGGTGGATTAAGCTACAGCTTAAAGCTTTCGCCCTGGCCTGCCAGGCACTACAA
>CAZOCA010000093.1:0-1843 GCA_964578105.1 uncultured Pararhizobium sp. | reverse complement strand
CTACAATACGCGTCTTTCTCATCAACCATTCTACTCAACAAAAAGCCAATTCCATGTCGACCATTGCCCTATCGCCACTGGCCCCAGAAACCACGCCGCAATTGCCCGTTATAGATGGGCTCAAAATCTCGACCGCGGAAGCCGGTATCAAATATCGTGGACGTCATGATGTTCTGCTTGTTCAGTTTGAACGAACTGCGCAGATTGCTGGCGTCTTCACCCGCTCGCGCTGTGCATCAGCCCCTGTAGAATGGTGTAAAACCCATCTTGGAACCGGCACGGCCCGGGCGCTGCTGGTCAATTCCGGCAACGCCAATGCCTTTACCGGACGTGAAGGCCGGGCGGCGGTGGAAACATCGGCAAGATTGACAGCAGAAGCCATCGGCTGCGCGCCTGAAGAGGTCTTTCTTGCTTCAACCGGCGTGATCGGAGAGCCGCTGCCTGCGCAGAAATATGCTGCCATCATGGACACGCTGGCCACCAATGGTGCAGCGACTTCGGCAGCCTGGGAAGCGGCTGCCCGCACCATCATGACGACCGATACATTCCCGAAACTGGCAAGCCAGACATTTGAACTGGAGGGCACGCGCTACACCATTAACGGCATGGCCAAGGGCTCCGGCATGATACAGCCTGATATGGCGACCATGCTGTCCTTCCTCTTCACCGACGCGCCTTTGCCAGCTTCGATCTTGCAAGCCGCTTTGTCGGGCAACATCGACCGCACCTTCAACTCCATAACAGTGGACAGCGACACATCCACCAGCGACACCGTTCTGCTAATCTCCCTGCCCGGGGAAAGAGCTATGATCGAGCCTGCGGATACAACCGGATTTGAAGTGGCGCTGGCTGCGCTTATGAAGGATCTTGCCCTGCAGGTCGTGCGTGATGGCGAAGGGGCACACAAGCTTGTGGAAATAACGGTCACTGGCGCAGAAAGCGAAGCCTCGGCTCGAAAGATTGCTTTCTCCGTTGCCAATTCTCCGCTCGTCAAAACAGCCATCGCCGGCGAGGACGCCAATTGGGGCCGCATCGTCATGGCCGTCGGCAAGGCAGGTGAACCGGCAGACCGGGATCTGTTATCTATCTTTTTCGGTGATGTCAGAGTGGCTGAAAGCGGCACGCGTTCTGACGGCTATTCAGAAGAAGCTGCAAGTGCGGTCATGCAACGCGATGAAATTCCCATCCGGATTGATCTGGGACTTGGTTCCGGCAGCGCCACAGTGTGGACGTGCGATCTCACCAAGGAATATGTGGCTATCAATGGCGACTACAGAAGCTAATCCTACCATAGAAGCGCTTGAACGAGCAGGTTTTGCCTCCTGGCCAGCGGCAGAGGTGATTGATGATGGCGCGTGGCATATCCGCCTCGCCCCGTCGCTCCCCTATAAACGCACCAACTCCATCAATTGTCTGAATCAAGCCGATGGAAAGAACGTGGAACAGCGTCTCGCTTCAGCCATCGCACAATTCAAGACAGCAGGCATAAAACCAACCTTGCGGGCCTCACCGCTCACACCACCCGAGCTAATCAAAGCTTGCAGCACAAATGATTGGTCCAGACCCTATTCAGAAAGCATTGTGATGACGGCGCCCCTTCAGTCCGAATTCAATCATGGTGCGTTCGAAATGTTTAATGCACCTGTGCCGAATTGGATTGCCAATTACAAAGCTCTGACCATGAACCAAGACATGGATGGCGCTGCAATCACAAGCACTTTGAAGGCCATAGAAAAGCCGGTTCATTTCTTCCAGATTGCCTCACCCGATCAATGTCTTGGTGTGGCAGTTGCCGTGGTTCAGGCAAAGCTGGTTGGCCTCTTCGGTCTGGCAGTCGCAAAAC
>CAZOCA010000092.1:0-8407 GCA_964578105.1 uncultured Pararhizobium sp. | reverse complement strand
CGTGGAAAAAACATGACAATATTCCCTTGTAGGCCGATCTCTGGCGTTTTTTCGACGATGGTTGGGCGGCGGGACCGCTGATATTTGCTGCATTTGGCGCTTGTGATACTTGAGTGGCGCAGAATGGGACTAAGTGATCTGGACCCTGGAGATTGTTGCAATTGAGCGGGTAGCCGGTTAAATACATTTTTTACCGTTTCGGCTGGCTCAATGCGCGCACATCCTTTGAAAATCTCTTTGCCTGTCAGTCTGTTTTACATCTGGATTCCGCTGGTTTCATACCTCGCTATTCTATTCGTGGCGGCAACCAATCCGTCATTGTACAGGGCCGTTGCGACTGGCGAAGATGGCCTTGTTGAATTGCTGCATATCGTCCTTGGTCTTGTTGGCTTTCTATTGGCGCTGCGGCTGCTCTACTGGTTCTGGAAACAGAAAAACAAACTGGGAATTGCGTTCGCGATATTCTCCGCCCTCGTCTGTCTTTACATCGCGCTGGAAGAAGCCAGTTACGGGCAACATTTGTTTGGCTGGGAAGCCGATGGCGTGTTTCTGGAAGTGAACAAGCAGCAGGAGACAAACCTACACAATATCAGCTCCTGGTTTAACGAAAAACCGAGGGTTATTCTGGAGCTGGCTATTATTTTGGGTGGTTTGTTGCTGCCGATTTTTCCAAACCTCTTCATGCGGTTTGTGCCTGCCGGACTGCGTGCCTACGCGCCAACAGTCCTGTTCCTTCCAACAAGCATTCTGGTTGTTGTGTCGCGGTTACCCGAACGGCTTGGTCTGGATGGGCTGGAAGCGCATATTGGCAGCATTCGCCACAGCGAAGTGCAGGAACTTTATATGTTCCTGTTTATCGGCCTCTATATCTATTTTGTTTTATGTCTGGAAAGACACAAACACGCTAGCGAGTGAGTCGCTCAGCATGCCAATTAATGTGGTCTTTCATGAAGCTTGAAATGAAATAGTAGGAATGGTCATAGCCCTCATGCTGTCGCAGGGTGAGGGAAATTCCCGCGGATGCGCAGGCGGCTTGCAAGGCGTCGGGCTTTAACTGGTTTTCCAGAAATTCATCGCCCAGACCCTGATCGACCAGGATGTCATCAACACGGTGGCCATCCTCTATCAGCGCGACTGTATCTGATGACCGCCAGCTATTCCGGTCCGCGCCCAGATATTCTGAAAAGGCGTGGGTACTCCATGGGCTGTTCATTGGATTGCATATTGGTGCAAATGCAGAGACTGACCGATAGAGCTCAGGGTGCTTGAGCGCCAGCGTCAAGGCACCGTGTCCGCCCATTGAGTGGCCGAAGATTGAGTCTTTTGAATCGCTTGTGGGAAAATGCTCAGAGATGAGGTTCGGCAGCTCTGCCGTAATGTAGCGTTCCATATTGTAGTTTGTGGAATAGGGCGGCTGCGTTGCATCCAAATAGTAGCCAGCACCCTTGCCGGAATAATAGACATCTTCATCTGGAACATCATCACCACGCGGGCTGGTGTCCGGGCAGATGAAGATTATGCCATGGCGTGCTGCTGCTTCCCGGTATTCACCTTTCTCCATCACATTGGCATGGCTGCAGGTGAGGCCGGACAGATATGTCAGGGTCGGGCATGGATGGCCATCCAGCGCCTGTGGTGGCAGGAAGACTGAGAAGGTCATGGTGCAGTGGCACGCATCGCTCCAGTGGCTGTAGACGCGCTGAGCGCCACCGTGTGAACGGCGCTCTTCAATCAACTTAATATCGGGCATGGTGTTTCCTAGTAGAGAACAACGCTGCGGATGGATTCTCCAGAATGCATCAGGTCAAAGCCCTTATTGATGTCTTCCAGGGGCATCGTGTGGGTGATCATCGGATCGATCTGAATTTTGCCATCCATGTACCAGTCGACAATTTTCGGTACATCAGTACGGCCGCGTGCGCCGCCGAATGCGGTGCCTTTCCATGAACGCCCGGTGACCAGTTGGAAAGGCCGTGTGGAGATTTCCTGTCCGGCACCGGCGACGCCGATGATGATGGATTCGCCCCAACCCTTGTGGCAGCATTCCAAGGCTTGTCGCATGACATTGGTGTTGCCGATGCATTCAAATGAATAGTCAGCGCCGCCGCCGGTCAGATCCACCAGATGGGATACAAGGTCATCGCCGGCTTCTTTGGGATTGACGAAATGGGTCATGCCGAATTTCTCGCCCCATTCCTTCTTGCTGTTGTTCATATCTACGCCAACAATCATGTTGGCACCGGCCAGCCTGCAACCCTGAATGACGTTCAGGCCAATGCCGCCAAGGCCAAAAACCACGCAATTGGAGCCAGGCTCTACCTTTGCTGTATTGATGACAGCACCAATACCGGTGGTGACGCCACAGCCAATATAGCAAATGGATTCAAACGGCGCGTCTTCACGCACCTTTGCCAGCGCAATTTCCGGCAGCACCGTGTAATTGGCAAATGTTGAGGTTCCCATATAATGCATGATTGGCGTGCCATCGATGGAGAAGCGCGACGTGCCATCCGGCATCAGGCCCTGGCCCTGAGTTGTGCGGATGGACTGGCAAAGATTCGTCTTGGGGTGAAGGCAATACTCGCACTCACGACATTCCGGTGTGTAAAGAGGAATGACATGGTCGCCTGGCTTTAGTGACGTGACGCCGGCACCAACCTCAACCACCACGCCAGCGCCTTCATGCCCCAATATCGCAGGGAAAATTCCTTCTGGATCATCGCCGGATCTTGTGAATTCATCTGTATGGCAGATGCCGGTCGCTTTGATCTCGACCAGCACTTCGCCGGCCCGCGGGCCTTCCAACTGAACCGTTGTGACTTCCAAAGGTTTGCCTGCTTCAAAGGCGACAGCTGCTTTTACATCCATGGTTTCATCCTCAGCGTTACATTTTTCGTAAAACTACACGGCTGGAACGCTGGTGCAACGGTTTTGTAACCTGCATGATGACAAGTTGGTGGTTTGTTGGCCTGTGGGAGGATTGAGTGATCTTTCACTTGTTTCCACGCCACCCAAGTGCCATATCGGAAAAAAGAATTTCCCGCCTTTAAAACGGAACCGCCAGATGACCCACGCTAAAATACCTGCCCGACTGGATGATGACGACAAGAAGCATGATGATGACAAGGAAAAGTCACCTTCCGTTGACAAGCATCTGTTTGAGGCCCGCACAGTTCTGATTACCGGACAGGTCTCACAGGAGATGGCGCGGGATGTGTCAGCACGCCTGCTGGCTTTGGCACACGCATCGGATGATCCAATCCTCGTGATTGTCTCTTCGCCCGGAGGACATGTGGAATCGGGCGACATGATCCATGATATGATCCGTTTCATCAAACCGAAGGTGAATATCCTGGGGACTGGATGGGTCGCAAGTGCCGGTGCTCTGATTTATGTGTCAGTGCCAAAAGAAAACCGCTTTGCCACGACGAACACGCGTTTCTTGCTGCATCAACCATCCGGTGGAGCCGGTGGTGCTGCCAGTGATATCGAAATTCAGGCCCGTGAAATCATCAAAATGCGTGACCGACTCAATAAAATGTTTGCGGATGCGACCGGCCAGAAAATCGAGCAGATCGAGGAAGATACTGATCGGGATTACTGGATGAGCGCGCAAGAAGCGATTGATTACGGCCTTGCCGGTCAAATCGTACAGACTGAAGCTGATATTAAGTAGGCTAGACCTGTTCAGGTCTCCTAGAGCTTTTCAGGCCCCCAAAGCCTTTCAACCCAATGACGGAGTGATCTGTCATTGGGTGTCCAGCGGCTTGGAGCCAAGCCGGTAAACCCCTTTGAAATTCTGGGGGTCGGCTAGTTTGCCCTTGCGCCTGATGGCAAGCTCCTGATTGTCGGCGAGCAAGACCGCTCTTGCTCTTATGGGCTTCATCAATAAGCGCCACTGCTTTTCATCATTGCCGGCCAATGCGCGCGCCACGTCCGATGGGGAAATTGTCTTGTCGGCGCCACACTGCGCGATCAATTCCAGGATTTTGGCGTCAATCAGATTGTTCTGGTCCATAAAAAGACTCGCTTGCCCGAAGGCTTTTGAAGGCTGCACGGCGCGAGGCGGAAAAGAACTGCCTTCGCAACAAGACCAGCAGCACAAGAGTTGTTGAAATCATGAAGACTTCCGGCCCCAGGAACCAGCCGAGGAAGCCCATGGCAAAAAAGAACGCGCGCAAGCCCCGATTGAAGTGAATACCAGCAAGGACCGTCATTTCAGCGGCGCTTTCGACGGACGTCTTCGCATAATCCGTTTCAGCATGTTCCTTGGCGGGTACGGCCCCCACCAGCATCGAGGCATAGTTGAACAGTCGGTAGGCCCAGCCGAATTTGAAGAAGGCATAGGCATAGACCAACAGCATGCCCAATATCTTGGTTTCCCATTCCGCCCGGGTCATTTCAATGGCGTAGGGCAGGTGACTGAAGACCGCCAGGACCTCTTCAGCACCGTTCAGCAGTGCGAAGGTGCCACCAATGGCAAAAATGGACGTCGAGGCAAAGAATGCAGTGCCCTGTTGCAACCCGGCCATAATAGACGTGTCAACAATCCGCAACTCTCGTTGCATCATTGTCTTCATCCATAAAATGCGCTGCTTATCCATTGCTGCAGAGAGCGATTTTTTCGCGACCTTGGAATGGTCAAGCAGATAGGCATAGAGAATCCAGGCTGCCGCAAACCAGGTGATGGCGATGACATCCATAAAGGGGAGTGTTGGCAACATGTTCATCCGGCAAAGATGCGGCCCGGAGCCGCAAAACACAAGCTGTCTTCGCGTGGGTGCAGTGCAATATAGTGTGTGAAACTGTCACCTGGTCAGTTTCGGGGCCATTTACCGGATTTTTTGCACGCACCACATGTTGGCTGCACTTTTTCTGGCCGCAAAAATCACGAACTTTCGCACGTTGAAATTAGAACTCAGTTCTTTCTGCCGCTGGAAAGCTTGCAAGTTGCTGAACCCAATATTTTGTCAATTTGTCGGCAGAAAGCACAATGACAGGTTTCCAACGAAGCTGGATTGCCGATGCCATTTACGTGTACCGGAACCCGCTGCAAAGCAGGACGTGGCAATGACATCCATAAGTAGAAATGCAGCAAAGATGTTCATCCTCCGGAGCTGCCACCCGGCTGCCGCGCCACACATTTTTTGTGTTTTGTGCCCAGACGCCAAGAGCAGAAGCACCAAAGACAAGGGCCTCCAGTTTAGGGCAGCGTTCAGCGGTTAAATCACACCACTCCCGGCTTTGCCAACAGGCAACGACCGCACTTAGCCCTTGCTATTTATTGGTCGGACCCGTACCATTATGAGTGTATACGACGCGTGAAGCGCCAAAAATTTTGTGGTTCAATTTCAATCATTGAGTTTGAATTGTCTCTAGTGACTGTCAATTGAACCGGTCAAAATTCAACGTCAGAATATATGCATCGGGGCCGGGCAGTTTTTGCGACCTCTGATTGTGATCGGGCTCAGCATGACATGTCTCTGACGATAATTCCTGGCTTATGCGGGTCACAACATTTGTGACTGATCTTCGCTATAGAGCGTTTCTTGGGTTTCCTCACAAGCGTTCAATTTCTGAATGACGCGGCAGAAGCCTTTGCAAGGGCTGTGTTTTCTAAGTTGAATTGTGGCCTCTACCTGGCTGCGGAGCAGGGGATGACTATCACTGCCAACCGAAAATTTCCCGAACAGAAACAGCGTGTCATTGACTGCGAAACCAAGGGATACATTCGACAATGAGAGAAGAAAGCAAACGCGCGCCCAAGGCTGTCATTCTGGCGGCTGGCATTGGATCACGTCTGCGCCCCCTGACGGAGGATTGTCCCAAAAGCCTTCTGTCTGTCGGTGGGTCTGCCATCCTTGAACGGATAATCCGGAATTGCCTAAGTTCCGGCATCTCCCAATTCGTTCTGGTGCTGGGATATCGCGATGAAATGCGCATGGTGCAGGCCGCACGCTTGCTACGGCAGCGGTCTATGAGTGTTGCCGAGGTGGGCGGTGCGGTAGGTTTTTCAGATCCCGCTTATTTTTCAAGGATGTTCAGCAATCATATCGGCATGTCGCCGCGCCAATATCAAAAGCAGAGGTAATAATCGAGTCGAAAAAACGCCGGTTTACCGTCGAGCAAACCGGCGCCGATACGGGCGCTTGCGATGTCTACCGCGAGCGCGGAGCAGTGGTTAGCTGCCCTGATGCTTTTCGAGCGACAGCGCCATCGCACGGGTGTAGGTCAAAATGATGGTCTGGCCCAGTGTTACCCCGGCCATCCTCTCCGGGTCAACATCGCCAATGACATGGTAGCTGCCCTTGGGGTCAAGCACAGTGACAGTGCCTGTCGCGCGATTCATACCTTCAATCGTACACACTGCTTTGATCGCCTGGCCTACACCTGCGCCTGGGAGCATGGTCTCATCCGCGATTGCCGCCACGTCGAGCTCTATCCAGGGCATCTCCAGCTCTTCCTCGCTCGGATCGCGTAGTTCTCCGCTCAGTGACTGAACGTAGGTAGCCACCACAAGGTCACCCACTTCAAACTCATTCAAACGCTCGATTTCATCACCTGCATTCAGGGTGACCTTGTTACCCAGGGGACCCTCAAGCGTGACATCACGAGTTTCATGGTTGATATCGGTGATAATCGCAGAGACACGTTTGGCGGCGGTGCGCTCACCACCCCCTGTAACTGCCACATCAAGTTCAGCATTGGACACGGCTGACGTCGCCGAAAACACTACAAACACCAGTGGCGCCAATAGTGCGCTAATTCGTTTTTTCAACATGCTTATGCTCTCCATTAGAAGTACCAAGACTGAATTTCGAACACCAATATAGGTGAAGTCTCCGGTCTCGACAAGACGCGACAAGGCATTGTCGAGGGTTTGCTCTAAACGAAAGCCAAAGCCTCTCTGCATAGGGCCGCAGCGGTTATAAGCACATCGCTATACATCTGCGAACAACCGTTCGCAAACACTGTGCATCTTGCCGCTATCGCCTCACGGCGAGGTTGTTACGCTCAGACCCGCCGCCTGCCACGCGGCCAAGCCACCCTCTACATGCAATATATCGTTGTACCCGGCGTCCATCAGCGCTGACTCACCTTTGCGGGCGCGAGGTCCAACCATGCAATACAGCGCCACACCGTGCGGCCCCTGCAGTTCAGACAGGCGATCCGCGACCTGGTCGTAGGGAATATTGACGGCACCGGGGATGTGTCCAGCGGTGTACTCTTCTGCGGAGCGCACGTCCACGATGATTGGAGAGGCTCCCGCAGCACCGATTGACGCTAACTCCGCCGGCGTAATACTCGGCGCAACATCGCTATCCGCCGCGCAAGCCGCCGCTAGACAAACAACCAACACTGCAAAAACTGTTTTAACCATCAGAAATTCACTCCTGCCTGGGTAAGTTGAAGTAGTCAGTAGTATAGCCCGATAGCGCAGCGTCACACTCATCCAGCCCGAGTTTCCAGGTGTGCGTATACACGCTGCGCGCCGCGTCTGGCATGCACTCTTGCCAGCGCTTCTCCGATAACGCCCAAGGCGCCCTCTCCCAGTGCGAATGCGATGACTGTTTCCCTGAAAGTCGTATGGCGGGCGTGTAGTGCAGCATTTGCCGCAAGGCTGTAAGCTGAACTCACAGAGTACGGATAGTAAGGCACTATTCAAGACTCAATCGCTACTACTTACCATTCACCAAGCTGGGATAACGTCTTCGTTATGGTTGCTCAACAACTGCTCCGCACATTAAGCACGCTCGCACTGTTTTTAGTTACACTGCACTTGCCCTCAGTGCATGCGGCGCAGGATTATCCACCCGAGATAAAAACTATCGTCGAGCGGCGCTGCATGGTCTGCCACGGTTGCTACGACGCCCCCTGCCAACTGAAACTCGATGCCTGGGAAGGTCTGCAACGCGGTGCCAGCAAAGACAAGGTTTATGACGGCACAAGGCTGCTGACCAGCCAACTCACCCGCCTGTTTGTCGATGCGCAGACGCCGGAACAGTGGCGGGAAAAGGGCTTTTATCCCGTGCTTGGCAATGCCGAGATAGAGCAGGACGTGATGTACCGCATGCTTGCACTAAAGCAGGAGCACCCGCTACCCAAGGGTGAACGCCTGCCCGATAGCTTTGACTTAAGCCTAGACCGTGACCAGCAGTGCCCAAAGACCAACGAGTTCGACAAATACGCCGCTGAGTATCCTTTGTGGGGCATGCCCTACGCCCTGCCCGGGCTAGACAATGAGCGCCAGACCAAGCTCATGCAGTGGTTGGAAGAGGGCGCGCCCGGAGTAGAGCGAGCGCCCCCTAGCGCCGTCGAGCTACAGAAGATCGCAACCTGGGAGCAGTTTTTCAATGGCGCAAGCGCCAAAGAGCAACTGATGTCACGCTACATCTACGAGCACCTG
>CAZOCA010000091.1:0-8422 GCA_964578105.1 uncultured Pararhizobium sp. | reverse complement strand
TATCGTAAATCGTGGTTTGTGTTAAGGAATTGTATAGCAAGGTGATCTACACATTTTTACGCGACAGATACTGGAACGCTGCCATAAGAAAAATACCGGAACTCAGCAAAAAGCCGAGCCAGGGCATGACAAACAGATAACCCAGAACAAGTGCTATGAGAACAATGTGATGGAGAGAAAACACTTCGGTGAAAAAGCGCTTTGTGACGGAGCCATTGCTTGTATCAGGAGCGCGCGTTTTCAACGCCGACAGCAGAATGAGCAAGCCTGAAACAACCAGTGTTCCAGACGCGAGCATGGGGAAAACACCGGGTGTTGTCTTACCGGTAAAGCCTGAAATCTCGTACGCCTGCCAGAAGGCAGCCACCGAGAAAACCAGAATAACAAGTGCGAAAACCAGCTCACCGGGTCGGCGTCGTCCGGCATCGCCGTCCGCTGTTTGCGGCGCGTGATCAGTCGCCATGGAAATTCCCCCAGAAGGAGCCAGAAGGAGCCAGCGCAGATAATAAGGTCTGCGCTGGTTGATCTGTTATGGCAGCAACAGGCAATCGGAATTCTCGGGCTTTCTTGCATTGCGCTTCAATTCGGCAAGGATCCAGATTAGAAAAATTAAGCACATTGCGATCTTGTTTCGCCCGCAGGTGGATACTGCCCACCAACCTCTCAAAAGAGTTGCAGATCCGTCGACTTAACTCATCAAAGCTATTGGAAGCACCACCGTATTGGTGCAAGTGACGGAAGCAGTTCAGAATCAAAACCAAAGCGCTCGACTGAGTGTCCGGCGCCTATGCACCGCCGCATCGGAGGCGTTTGCGTAGCAAACTGCCGTGAGATAAATGATGGTGCGGGCGGGGGGACTTGAACCCCCACGGCCTACGGCCTCCGGATTTTAAGTCCGGTATGTCTACCATTCCATCACGCCCGCATTCTGCAAGCCGTAAACCGGCTGTCATTCGATTTCAAGCGCCTTTTGATAGGCTATTCGGACCCCTTGGCGATAGGTGGCTGGAACGTGTAGCCCATGTCCCAGGGGAAATAAATCCAGGTGTCCTGCGATACTTCGGTCACAAATGTATCGATCAGCGGGCGTCCGGCAGGTTTGGCGTAAACAGTGGCAAAATGTGCCTTTGGCAACATGTCTCGCACAATTTGTGCGGTTTTGCCGGTATCAGTCAGATCATCGACCACAAGCACACTGGAGCCATCACCAGCTTCCAGATCAATCACAGCCTGAGACACGCCTTTGAGAACCTGCAATTCTGACTGGTTCTTGTAGTCGTGATAGGACGCTACACAGACAGTTTCGATCATTCTTATTTCAAGCTCGCGGCAGATAATGGCTGCAGGGACCAATCCCCCACGGGTGATGCAGACAATGGCCTTCCACTCTCCTTTGGCCGCCAAACGCCACGCCAAAGCGCGCGCGTCACGGTGAAACTGGTCCCAGGAAACCGGGAATGCCTTGTCTGATTGCGGGCTACTCATTGCTCAGGTCCTTCAGGCTTTGCTGGCATGTATGCCAGCCAATATGGTTTCAAGTTGTTGTGCTGCTTCCGCCAACAGATCTGCATTGCGACTGCGCAACACCAGACTGGTCTGGAATTTGCCATCACGTTGATAGGGGTAACTGCCGATCGACACATCGGGAAAGGCATCCTGCAAGGCAGACAGCGGCTGTGCCACTGCACCCTCCCCCATGCCTGCCTCAATCGTCTCAGAATGGACCACCTGACCGGCTTTGAGGCGTGGCACGACATCATCCATCATGGCCTGCATGATGGCGGGCACACCCGCCATCAC
This sequence comes from uncultured Pararhizobium sp., assembly GCA_964578105.1. GTDB lineage: Bacteria > Pseudomonadota > Alphaproteobacteria > Rhizobiales. Next base: position 6,622 of record CAZOCA010000091.1, on the reverse strand, counting down.
GAAAACATTGCCAATGTTGAAACCAGGTGCCTTTGAAACCGGATTGGCGATCAGATCTGCACCTTCGGGAATGCGCGCCATGCGCAGACGCGCTTCAGTGAGGTCCGACTTCTCATAACGCTCCAGCATCACGTTGACAGCGCGCTGGTCTACGTCAATTGGCACATCAAAGGCGGCAGCCACACTGTCCGCCGTTATGTCGTCATGAGTCGGGCCGATGCCGCCGGTGGTGAACACATAGGTGTAACGGGAACGCAAAGCATTAAGGGCTGCGACAATCTCTGCCCGCTCATCGCTGACAATCCGAACCTCTTTCAGATCAATCCCGACTTCGGTCAATCGATCAGCAATATAGCCGACATTTTTGTCCTTGGTCCGGCCAGACAGAATTTCGTCGCCAATGACCAGCACTGCGGCAGTGGAGATTTCACTTTCGGCCATATGGGACCTGTTCCTTTGACACTTTGACAATTTGTGTTTGCGCTGTCTATCTCACACGCGAATAAGGAACAAGGTATTGCAGCCCATGAAATTTGCCAGCCCATTGATAGAAGGAACTTTGATCAAGCGTTACAAGCGGTTTTTGGCTGACATCAAGCTGGATGACGGTTCTGAGATTACCGCCCATTGCGCCAACCCAGGTGCCATGCTTGGCCTCAAAGAACCCGGCCAACGTGTCTGGTTGTCAAAGTCGGATAATCCCAAGCGCAAACTGGCTTATTCCTGGGAATTGACCGAAGCGGACAACACCATCATCGGCATCAATACAGCGCGTCCCAATGCGCTTGTCGAAGAAGCCATCAACAATGGCACCATCAGCGAATTGCAGGATTACCAAACCCTGCGGCGCGAGGTAAAATACGGCAAGAACAGCCGCATCGACATTTTGCTGTCTGATGAGGAAAAGCCGGATTGCTATGTTGAAATCAAGAATGTTCATATGCTGCGCACTGAACGGCTTTATGAATTCCCCGATTCCGTCACCGCGCGCGGCGCAAAACATCTGGTGGAAATGACCGACATGGTGGCCGAGGGTCACCGCGCGGTCATGGTCTATCTGATCCAGCGGGATGATGGTGATCGGCTGCGTTTTGCCGCAGAAATTGACCCCAATTATGCAAATGCGTTGGTGAACGCACATAAGGCAGGCGTCGAAGCCATTGCCTATGTCTGCAAGCTGACACCTGAGGGTATTGAAGCCTATCGATCAGTACCGGTTGAGATACCGAAGGGTTGATTCTCGACTGATTCATACACATTTCAGAACCCATCACCCAATTCGAATTTTGCAGCCATGGCGATTTTATGCCATGGAACAGGCAACAAGCTTGAGACGAAGGCAGAGCGACGCCATGACGACTTATGTAAATGCCAATGAGGTGCCCATGCGCAAAAGCGGACAGATCCGCCTCTATGATGAAGACGGCTTTGCCGGCATGCGCGCTGCAGGCCAACTGACAGCACAATGCCTTGATCTTGTTGGCGACCTGGTAAAGCCCGGTGTCACCACACAAGAGCTGGATGATTTCATCTTTCAGTTCGCGCTGGATAATAATTCTGTCGCCGCCACGCTGAATTATCGCGGTTACACCCATTCAAGCTGCATATCGCTCAACCATGTGGTCTGCCATGGCATTCCAGGTGGTAAAGCCCTGAAAGATGGGGATATTCTCAACATCGACGTCACACTGATCGTGGATGGTTGGCATGGCGATTCAAGCCGCATGTATGTAGCTGGAAACACCAAACGAGCCGCAGAACGTTTGATTGATGTCACCTATGAATCCCTCATGCGCGGGATTTCCGCAACGGTGCCGGGCAACACCACGGGCGATATCGGCCATGCCATTCAGGCCTATGCCGAAGCACAGCGCTGCACGGTTGTTCGCGACTTTTGCGGCCATGGGCTGGGACAATTGTTCCATGACGAGCCGAATATTTTGCATTATGGCCGTCGTGGCGAAGGCGTGGAATTGCGCCCCGGCATGTTCTTCACCATCGAGCCGATGATCAATTTGGGTCGGCCCCATGTAAAAGTCTTGTCAGATGGCTGGACCGCGGTCACACGAGATCGATCGCTGAGCGCTCAGTTTGAACATTCAGTGGGTGTGACAGAAAGCGGCTGTGAAATCTTCACTACCTCGCTTTCAGGTCTTCACAAGCCCAACTTCGCATAGCAAAGTGGCGGCATGAGCCAGCCGTCTGACACACCTATGCAAAGTAGTGGAACACCTGCAAAAGCGCACCATGCAGGCCATCGTGACCGATTGCGTGCCCGCTTCCGCGAGGCTGGTCCCGATGCACTGGCAGATTATGAAATACTGGAACTGCTGCTGTTCCGCTCCCTGCCCCGCCGCGACACCAAGCCGATTGCCAAAGACCTGTTGGCGGCATTTGGTTCGCTCGCCGGTGTGTTTGGTGCCACAGAAAAACGATTGACCGAAATCGACGGCATCGGAGAGAGTGTTGCCAACGATTTGAAGGTGTTTCACACCCTCGCGACGCGGCTTGGAAAACACGCATTGCAGCAAAAACCGCTGCTGTCTTCATGGAATGCGGTGCTGGATTATTGCCGCACAGCGATGGCCCACGAGGAACGCGAACAGTTCAGGGTTTTGTTTCTGGACAAGAAAAACCATCTGATCGCTGATGAAGTGCAGCAACAGGGCACCGTAGACCATACACCGGTCTACCCGCGAGAAGTGGTCAAACGCGCGCTGGAACTCTCCGCCACTGCGCTGATCCTGGTGCACAATCACCCCTCAGGTGATCCAGCCCCATCGCAGGCCGATATTGAAATGACGGCTAAAATTGCAGAAATTCTGACGCCGCTTAACATCCTTCTGCATGATCACATCATCATCGGCAAACACGGCCATGCCAGTTTCAAAGCATTGAACCTGCTGTAATTTGACCCGCTACGCACTGGTCTTTGCAAAGAAGGCAGCGGCATCAGCCTCTATCTGACTGCGCTTGTCATCGTCCATCTTGCCCAATGTGGCATACATCATTGCCATACGGCGGTTACCTTTCAGCTGCGCTTGATTCTCTATCAGAAAATTCCAGTACAAATAATTGAAAGGACAGGCCTTTTCTCCATTCTTGATCGAAGGGCTAAACGCACAGTTCTTGCAATAGTCGCTCATCTTGTTGATGTAGGAACCCGAGGCCGCATAGGGCTTGGACCCGAGCAATCCACCATCGGCAAACATCACCATGCCATGGGTATTTGGCAGCTGCACCCACTCATAGGCATCTGCATAGACCGCCAGATACCATTCATTGATCTGCGCTGGTTCAACACCGTATAGCAGGGCAAAATTACCGGTGACCATGAGCCGTTGAATGTGGTGTGCATAAGCATGATCGCGCGTCTCTTCCACCACTTGGCGCACGCAGTTCATCTCGGTGTCTGCAGACCAGTAAAAATCCGGTAGATCGCGCTTTGCGTTGAGAAAATTCATCTGCGCGTAATCCGGCATTTTCAGCCAGTAAATGCCGCGCACATATTCGCGCCAGCCAATAATCTGCCGAATAAAGCCCTCCACAGCGTTCAATGGTGCTTCGCCAGCATGGTAGGCTTTTTCAGCACGTTCACATATTTCCATCGGCAGCAGCAAACCGGCATTGAGCGCAGGCGCAATCAGTGCATGAAACAAGGTCGGCTCCCCCTGTTTCATAGCGTCCTGATAGTCGCCATAAAACGGCAATCGTTCTTCTATGAAGCGATCAAGCCCCCGCAATGCCTGTGTTCGTGTAACCGGAAGGGAGAAACCTTCAAGCCTGCCAAAATGGCCCGCGAACCGATTGGCCACCAGTTCCAGCACATCTTTCGTAATGTCATCTGCCTGCGGATTGTAGGGTGCAGGAAATTCAATTTCTTTCGGCAGGCTCTTGCGGTTTTCCTTGTCAAAGTTCCACTGCCCGCCAATCGGGTCATCCCCTTCCATCAGAAAACCGGTTTTGCGCCGCATCTGCCGATAGAAGTACTCCATCCGCAATTCCTTACGGCCATCTGCCCAGGTCTGAAACTCGTTGTGTGAACAGATAAAGCGGTCATCATCGCGGATTTCAACCTCGATCCCCAACTCTGTTTCCCAGTTTCTCATGGCTTCCAGAACCCGGAACTCGCCAGGTTCCGTCACAACCACTTTGGAAACACCAAGCTCATCCACAGCACGACCCAGCTCCGCACGGAAAGTCCCCGCATTGTTGTCATCGTCCAGTTTTGTGTAGCGGACCGTAAATCCCCGACCCTCAAGTTCGCTGGCAAAGTGCCGCATGGCAGAAAACAGAAAAGCTATTTTTTGCTTGTGATGGGCAACATAGCCGGCCTCTTCAGCGACTTCGCACATCAGAATAATGTCATTTTGCGGATCAGCGTCACGCAAGCTGGAAAGTGAGGGCGTCAGTTGATCGCCCAGAACAAAACGCAGAATAGCCATGAGCGAATCTTTTCCCTTTTCAAGTCACTGACCTATTTAGGGTTAAAGGCTCAAAAGGAAACTGGCATCCCATTGGCAAAGCAAATTCGAAAAGCCGATCTGCCCCAAAAAGATTGCGTCCATTGCGGCCGCCCGTTTCAATGGCGCAAAAAATGGGCAAGAAGCTGGCCTGAAGTGCGCTATTGTTCTGACGCCTGCCGACGCAAAACGAAGGAATTGCAGGCGTTGAAAAGATGACGGAACCGTACTATATTTGAGACGGGACCGTTAGGAGTTCATTATGCCTGCTGATACTCAAGTACAAAAAAAGACCAGATCGAAGGATCAGTCATCGGCTTCACTGACGCATGGCGGCAAGCGCAAGATGGTCAAACCGACATTGGGTGATCAGGCTGCCCTGCTCTCTTTCGGCGAAAATGTTGTTTCACTGATTTTGGCAGACAGCATAGAGGCCAATGTCAATCTTGGTCAGGCCATTCGAAATGGCGTATCCAAATCCATCATTGAAGAGCGCCCTGCCCTGATCAAGAGCATGGTGGACGGCGGCGTGCTACCGCGCTCAACGGTGGAAGATGCAAAGAAGAGCCAGAAGAACACGCTCTCCCCGACAAACTCTGAACGTATTGTCAGAGTGCTACGCATGCGCAATCAGGTTTCTGATGCGCTGGGGGAAAGCCGGGCAGATGGATGGATGGACAAGCCCAACAGAAATTTCGGCGGCAACTCGGCCATTCAAATGGCCAAGACCGAAGCTGGCGCCCGTGCCGTTGAGCAGTTTCTGCTGCAATTGTCGCACGGTTTCAACGCTTGATCGTCTGGCGCATCGCCAACAAGAAATACAAGACGCTCAGCGGCGTAGGTGGCCTGTATGCAGGAGGCCGATGGCACAAACAGGGAAGCCCGGTGGTGTACACTGCCGAGCATCCGGCTCTGTCAGCCATGGAAGTCCTGGTTCATATGAATATGGATATGGATGATCTGCCGGATTACGTGCTTCTGGAAATTCTCATACCTGATGATCTCTCGATGGAGACCTTTGAGGTAGATCCATCCGATTCACAGATGTGCCTGGAACACGGAATTTCCTGGTTGAGCCGTGGCAAGGATGCGGTTGCAAAAGCGCCTTCGGTTGTTATGCCAAAAAGCTATAATTACCTTCTCAACCCACAGCACGAACACGCAGCACGCATAGCGATCCAGGGTGAGCAACCCTTTGTATTCGATGGTCGCCTCACACCTGCTACAGGATCGCTGGATTAGGCCCTAGGTCAGTAGTTCGTGAATTTTCCAGAATCGATTTCACGCTGGCGCCGCTCCAGATCGTAGATCGAAACGGAATCGTTGAGATAAGTGCGAGCGGCAGATTGACTGTCGAAGGGGCGAAACATTGCGCCAATTCGGGAGATTGATGATTTAAATGACATGGTTGAGTTCCTTTCCTTCCCTATATAGGGAACTGCAGGACAAACAGATGTGCAAACTTTGCATGGATGCTATGTGCAATTGAGATGACGTGCGCGGTTTCAGCTAATCGACAAACCGTCCGCCCGCCTGTTTCATCTGTTCCGGCGTGTCCAGATCGAATGACACGGCCCGGCCAATTTCGACCTCATGAACAAATTCAGCATATTCGCCAATGAGATGACGCGCGCCCGTATCTCCCTGTATACCGGTCAATGCATCCAGAAACCGGGTTGACCAAAGCACAGGATTTCCGCGTTTTCCGGCATCTGTTGGTACAATGATGTGCCGCCCTTCTTCCGGGTCAAAAGCAGCGGCGAGTTGTTTTACAATGTCTTGTGAGATGTGAGGCATATCGCCCAACAGCACCAGCACAGCGTCTGGCCGGATTTCACGCGCTGCAAGCGCCTGTATACCGGTTCGCAATGACGTTGAGAGACCCTGATCAAATTCAGGATTGAACAGGATCTCCGCAGTCACCCCCTCCAGCGCGGCAACAACTTGCTCGCGCTGCGCTCCGGTCACGACGGTCAGATCTTCCCCCAACGCTCCGATAGCAGCATCTGCCACATGGCGAACAAGTGGCTTGCCATCCACTTCCGCAATCAGCTTGTTGTTGGGGCCCATGCGCTTGCTCTGACCTGCTGCCAACAGCAAAGCGGCTATTTTTAGCGGTTTGTTCATCGGCACAGTCTCCAATTGGCGCGGTTGAGGCC
>CAZOCA010000090.1:3503-8552 GCA_964578105.1 uncultured Pararhizobium sp. | reverse complement strand
CAGCGCCTGCAGGTGCCAAATTCTAAGGCCAAGGATGGCGACAGCATCACGTTTAATATTCCGCCGCTTGCGCTGCATTTTCTGGAGCCAATTCAATGACTCTTGGTCGTTGGCTTCAGGTGATTTTGCTCCTGATCCCAGGCATTGGGCTGGTGGTCTTTTTTATGGGGGCCGTGGTTTACATTGCGATTGCGCAGTCTTTTGGCCTGTACAATCTGGCTGGCGAAAGCGGGTTTTCCTTCGAGTTTTGGGCAGATGTTGCCGAGCGCAAGGTCTATTGGCGGTCTATCCGCTATTCGCTTTATATCGGGTTGATAAGCGCTTTTGTTTCTGTAGCCCTTGCGTATCCATTGGCCTTGTGGCTGCGTAAGCCTTTCCCGGGATCCTTTACGGTGAGCGCCATCTTGAAGGCACCGCTGTTGGTGCATGGTCTGGTGGCAGCTTTTCTGTTCATCAATGTAATTGCCTATCATGGCCTGTTCAATCAGTTGATGCAGGGGCTTGGACTGTGGGACGAACCCCGACGGCTGCAAAATGATCGCAACGCGATTGGTGTCCTGATTCTACAAGCCTGGAAGAACATGCCCTTTGCGCTGCTGTTGTTGACCGGTGCTGTGCAGGCGATCAGCGACGATGTTCTGAATGCAGCGCGGGATATGGGAGCGGGCGCTTTCTCCCGCTTCCGCCGGATTATCGCGCCGCTGTCTGTGTCTGCGATGCAGGCCGCTCTGGTGATCATTTTTATCAATGCATTGGCTGACTTCACCTTTCAGACGATTGTCGGGCCAACCAATCGGCAATCCCTTGCCCAATACATGGTCTTTTTTCGCGGTAGTGGCCGCTGGCACGAAGCTGCGGTTGTTGGGGTGACGCTGATGGGGCTGTCCGTTGTCGGCGCGGTGTTGCTGTCGCTTTTGACCCATATGGTGTTTGGAAAGAGGCGGGCGCGATGAGCCAAACGCGACCACTCAATCGCATTTTGATGATCGCATTGCTGATCATCTGCACGATCTGGCTGATCATTCCCTTTGGGATGGCGGTGCTCTGGTCGCTGGTCGACCCGGCCGAACCCTGGACCGCTGAGAGATTACTTCCGCCCGTGATGTCGTTTCATCGCTGGGAATATATGTGGACCAACTCGTCGCTGAAGTCGGCCTTGTTCAACTCCTACACATTGGCACCATGTGCCGCAGTACTGACGCTGTTATTGTCCATACCAACTGCCTATGCCCTTGGCCGGATTCAGTTTCCCGGTCGGGAGACAATGAAACTGGTAGCGCTGCTGCCGCTTGTTGTGCCGGCTTTTGTGACAGCTATCTTCTTCACTTCGCTGTTGTATCAGATGGGTCTGACGCAATCCCGGTTTGCGGCCATATTGCTGGCCCATGCCGTGATCACCATGCCCTATGCGATCCGCATCATGACGGTGTCATTTGAGCAGGTGCGGCAGGATCACATCAATGCGGCGCGGGATATGGGCGCATCGGCCGTGTCGCGCTGGAAAGTGGCTTATTTTCCGGCCCTGAAGCCGGGAATACTGGCCACACTGCTGATCGTATTCATTCAATCCATCGAGGAATTTGCGATAGCTTTCATCGTTGGCTCGCCCAATTTTACCACCATTCCGACGCTGCTTTACAGCTCGCTTGGTCAGGATTTCGTGCGGCCAAATGCGGCTGTTCTGTCCCTCATTCTCGTCGTCCCCAATGTTGTTCTGATGCTCTTTCTGGAGCGGCTGCTGAAGTCTGCCAATCCAGCCATGAGTTCGGGGAAGGGATGAACGTGAATATATCCGGAAAACCCAACACAGGAACAATCCTCATGTTTAAGAAACTTATGTGCAGCATAGCCGCACTGGCCTTATCAACATCGTTTGCAGCTTCCGCTGACCTGTCCGACATGTCCTGGGAGGCCATTGTTGCCCAGGCGAAGGAAGAAGGAGAGGTTACCTGGTTCAACTGGTATTTTCAGGACCGCTTTCGTGAAACCGTAAAATCGTTTGAAGACGAATACGGCATCAAGGTCACCATTCCTGAAGGCACCATGGTTGGCAATGGTGACAAGCTGATGGCCGAGAGGAACCGCGCGCAAGGCGACATTGACGTGTTCGCATTCGGTTTCACTGACTACGAGAACCTGGATCTGCCGGCTCTGTTCATGTCGCTTGATATTCTGCCCGAAGATGACGGCCGCGTGAGCGAGCTAACCAGCACGGACGGAAAAGGTTATGTGCTGGCATATTGGGGCAATCAGACCGGTATCGCTTTCGATCCTTCTAAAGTAAGCGCTGAAGATCTGCCACAAACACCACAGGATTTTGAAAAATTCTGGACTGAAAACCCGGAGAAATTCGGTTTCAATTATGAAAAGGGTGGCTCGGGGCCCTCTTATTACCAGAACATGTTGCGCAGCTTGACCGATGTTGATTTTTCAAATGGTGAAACCAGTGATGAGAAAATCGCTGCGCTGGAGCCGGGCATTGCATTCTTCAAATCCAATGGCGCAAACTATGTGGTGACAGCATCCAATGTGGATTCCATTACGCGCGTCAGTGATGGTGAATTGTGGATGGTACCTGCCTGGGAAGATCATCTTGCCGGTTTGCAGAAAAACGGTGAAGTGCGCAAAGACATTAAATTCTACATCCCTGAAATGGGTATGAATGGCGGTGGAAATGGTGTTGCCCTACCCAAGAATGCGCCACATCCGGCGGCCGCAGCCGTGTTTATCAACTGGCTGACATCGGCCGAAACTCAATCACGCTTCAACGCTGACTTTGGTGCTGCCCCAATGCACGCCTCTGCCGACGACAGCGCAGCGTTGGTGCCCAATGAGCAACGCCAATACAGCCAGGCCTGGGGTGCCAATCCATTCCGCAAGGCGGTTGAAGATCACTTCATCGAAAACGTAATCCAAGAGCGATAATCCAACCTCCCAGATCGCTCTGCCAGCCCGGTTCGCCGGGCTGGCACCCTTTACTCCAAAATGGAAACTCCGACATGTCCTCCCAAGACCCTATCGTAAAAGAAAACCTCATCGCCCATCGTGGCGCGTCCGCCTATGCGCCTGAAAACACTTTGGAAGCCATCCGGCTTGCTGCAAAAATGGGTGCCAAATGGGTAGAGACAGACGTGCAACTGACTGCTGATGGCCATCTGGTGATGATCCATGATGCAAAGCTTGACCGGACCACGAATGGGAGCGGCTTAGTCATCCATAGCAAGCTTGCCGATATTGTGAGTTTAGACAGCGGGAGCTGGTTTTCTGCGGATTATGAGGGTGCTCGTACGGTCACATTGGAGGATTATCTGAGTACAATCCTGGAAGAAGGGCTGAACCTTCAGTTGGAGTTGAAGGAGATCAGTGGTTTGGAAGAACCTCTTGTCGAGGCCACTTGTGCAGTGTTGGAGAAGCGCTGGCCAATTGGCGAAAATGCACTTTTCCTCTCCGGCTTTTCAGAACGTTGCATGCGGCTGGCAGCGCAACGATTGCCAGATGTACCCAGAGGACTTGCAACAGCAGCAATGCCCCGGGACCCGAAGGCGCGGCTGGAAGAGGCTGCTTGCCAGATCCTCCATCTGCAAGCCAGTTTTGTCAGCGAACAGGATATGGAACGGCTTTGTGCCGACGGCATCGAGTTTGCCATTGCGACTGTAAATGATCCTGTAGAGGCACGCTATTTCCTGGATCATGGCGCACAAAGTGTGCTGTCTGACAGGCCGGATTTGTTCGCCTGAGCTGGACAATTCGGTTTTGTAAATGCGATTTATGGAAAAGCGTATTTGGTGTTCTGTTTCGTTTTTCCGAACTCTAAGCGTATTTTGTCTGGATGTCGGAAAGCGCAGCCTTTAGTTTCTTTCGATTGAAACTGCTGCCGATGTGACTGCGGTACCACGCCTCATGCACGCCAGAGATACGTAAAGGGATAGGTTCAATACCCAACTCTCTGGCTGCGAAAAACCTATGGCGACCGGACGAAGACTTGTGAATTGACCCGTCTTTGCCAATGAGAGCTCTTCCTATTCCTCCACCTTGCTCAAAATCAAAGCCATCCTTCTCCAGACTGTCGAGCAAATTTAATACATATGATTGCATGAAGTGATCAATGTCATCTTTGGAACGCATGAGGATCTTCTTATGTTTCGCATGGCCTTGCTCTTCCAGGCTGTTTGCAAGAGCCGAGTACCACTCCGAGTCTTTGTAGTTCTCGCGATGTTCGATGATATTCTTGATTTTTTTATAATTTATATGCTGCTCAATTGGCGTAGATCCCTGATAGTAGGCAGGGTCAATGACGAAAGACTCAAATGCATTTGCTGCACGTAGGGCTTGACGCCGAACGATTTTAACAAAAGGATTTTCTGATCGCAGCCTTAGAAATTTCTGCTTACCCCTGCGGTTTTCTCGTCTGCTGCTAGTGGCGTGGTGGAGAATTTTTCGTGGGTCGACCCAAATAATCAGCGCATCTTTCAAAAAAAACCTTACGAGTCTGTTTGAAATATATAACGACATAATGGAGCGCGTTTCACGAAGGGTTAAGCTGCCAGTCAAAGTCTTCAAGAGACCATGTTCATACTTTATGGATATCAAAAGCCGTCAAACTATACCAGAGGTCTCAGCTAACAGCTCTCTAATATATATACAATTGCAGTTTGGGCTATGCGTGATTGGGTGAAAGCCCCAAAGCTCCAGGTCCAAATTTGAATGGCCCGCAGGGTATCAGATCGAGATGTTTGGCTTTGTCTGCGCTCTCAAGCCGCCACATGGAGCCAGTGTTCCAGGCCTGCTGCATCAGCCAATTCGCAGAGCTGTTCTTGAACCCGTTGGCTGGATTGCAGGTAATTGCGCAATTCCAGTTCCAGAACAATCTGTGCTGCGGTGTTGGTTGGAACGGGGAAATAACCTTCGGTTCCTTCAGGAGAGGCCTGCTGCGTGTAAATCTGCTGTACGAAAAAGGCGTATGATCCGTTATCGGCTTCGACACTGAAATCGGCCTCAAACCAAAGCATGGTTCCAAGATCAGGGATCATTGTGTCTTCAAACGACACT